>JAFYUA010000348.1 GCA_017549745.1 Clostridia bacterium
AAAGAAGTTGTGCTTGAGTCAAACATTGCAACAGAGCTTGTGTTTGTCGATTCGGGCACAGTTATCGCATTTGGCGATTCATTCACCTCTGCTTACACTCCAAACGGCAACCTCAAATGGCAGATTGACTACGAGGGCAAAGACCTTCGCACCTATGATTTGTCAGACGATGGCAACATTGCATTTTTGTTCAGCCGCTACACCTCAGGGCTTAGCCAGTCGCGCCTTGAGATATATAACAACCGCGGCAGAAGAACAGGCGCATACGATAGTGCCGAAAATGTGCGCGCCATAAGCGTAAATAATGACTATTGCCTGCTTGCTTTGGAGGACAAAACCATACTCACCGACAATGACGGCGATGTGCGCAAGGTCAAAAAGCATAGCGCAACCTATTCAAAGCTTGTGCTTTTCCAGAACTATAACTTTGCGTTTGGCATAAATGACAGTGTAGCTGAGATTGTTTCTGTGAAGCACTGATTATTTGGGAGGTCTCATCATGTTTGATGTCATAATCATTCTCATTCTTGCATTGTTTTTCTTTGCAGGTCTCAAAAAAGGCTTTGTAAAGACTGCATATTCCATGCTTTCGCTGATTCTTTCGGCAGTTATAGTCTATTTTCTCAAAGATTCCTTTGTGTCAGTGATTGCAGCCTCTCCAATAGGTGAGGCCATAGGCAGTTTTTTTGCATCAGGCTATGGTGGCGAGTTTTCGCTCCATTGCTCAGAGGCAGTGATTTCGGTTGTATCTGTCATAATTTTATATTTCCTTGTCAAATTAGCACTTCGCATGCTCATAAATGTGGCAGACCTCATAGCCCGTTTGCCCATCATCAGCTCTCTTAACAAGCTCCTTGGCGGAGTGGTGGGAATAGCCGTTGGTGCACTCTGGGTGGTTGTCATCACCAATGTTGGGCATTGCTTCCCTCAGTTTTCACCATTGATAGAAGCATCTGAGCTTGTCAAAATGTTTGGAATATTATTTGTATAAGAATTTTAATGTATGTCGAGTGTTCTTTAGTGGCACTCGGCATTTTTGTTTTTAGTGAATTAAATGTAATCTTGTAATGTTCTCACTTGCAGAGGTGCAGGTATTTTAAGTTGATTGATAAAACTTTGAGATTGAAGCGATATCAAAAATTTTAGGTTTATGTGAATGTTAATGATTTTATGAGCTTTGCAAATGGGCATATGTCGTCTTTGAGCGTTATGGAACAGGCAAAATCACAAAAAGTATTGATAATTTTCAAAAAATAGGTTATAATAGTTATGCCAAACTAATTAAATATGCTAAATGAGTTATCTTGTTTATGGTATAACTATACCTTTTTTGAGAATACTCGCATTATAGAATTTGTTAAAAAGTGCAAATTCCTTTTATGCGAGTATTATAACTCATTTTGCATAGAATTAGTTTGGCGACTACTGGAGTTTGCATTTTTTATGCGTCTACTTCGGTAGGCGCATTTTTTATTTTTGAAGGGAGAATTTTATATGAAAACCAGAAGATTATTTAGCTTGATAACAATGTTAGCTTTATTGTTATCATTAACCACAACGGCATTTGCTACATACAGCTACGAGGAAACAATTAGTCCTCCTGCTGATAATGTAAGTCAAATAATAGGTGATGGAAATACAGTAGTATTTATTGATGTACCAAGCAATTATTGGGCAAAAGACCAAATTGATTATTTTGCTCAGCAAGGGATAATTGATGGATATACTGATGGAAGTTTTAAGCCTGAAGCTGGAGTAACAAGAGAAGAATTTTGTAAGTTGCTTGTTTCAACATTTAAGCAACCATTAGAAACACCTAATACACCTACATTCGCTGATGTCCCCGAAAATCGTTGGTCATATCCTTATGTAGAAGTATGCAGAGAATTTTTAACAGGTTATGCAAATCCGTTTGGTGGTGCACCATCATTCCACCCGACTGAATATGCAACAAGGGAAGATATTGCTGTTGCTTTGGTAAGAATGATGGGATTTACAGATAGTGATGCAAACAATCCTAACTATGCGGCTTATAATTTCAGAGATGGCGGAAATATTTCACCTAATTTGTTAGCTTATGTTAGCATTGCTTGCGAAAGAGGTTTAATAAGTGGTTATCCCGATGGAACATTCGGTCCGACACAGGGCATAACTCGTGCAGAAACAGTTGTGTTGTTAAACAGGGCTACAAAACA
>JAFYUA010000349.1 GCA_017549745.1 Clostridia bacterium
AATCGGCTACGAAGCGTTCAAGCCTGCCTATTGCAACAGGCTCGCCTTTTATACCACGCACACACTTGCCCTCACACTGATTTTCCTGCGGACATACTCTGCCGCATACTGCAGGCAGTGAGCTTGAGGCAGATATTATATCATATGCCGCTTCAAAATCACCCTCTGCCACCATGGCTATGAAAGCAGGAATGTCAATACACACAGGACAACCGCCAACGCAAGGTTTGTTTTTGCAATTAAGGCAGCGCTTTGCCTCATCTATTGCCTGCTCCTTGGTATAACCAAGTGCAACCTCTGAAAAGTTTTTGTTTCTCACATCAGGAAGCTGCGCAGGCATTTCGTTTTTTTTCAAAGACATATTTGGCATCTATTTCACCTCCGCTTTGAAAAGATTACAGGTCTCTTCGTGTTTGTGGCGTTCAAATGATTTGTATATTGTTGAGCGTGCCATAGCCTCGTCAAAATCTATGAGATGGCCATCAAATTCAGGGCCATCAACACATGCAAACTTAGTCTCTCCGCCAACTGTGAGCCTGCAACCCCCACACATGCCTGTGCCATCAATCATAATCGGATTCATGCTGGCTACCGTTTTGATGCCATATTCTTTGGTAAGAGCGCAAACAAATTTCATCATGATGAGTGGCCCGATGGTTATAACCTCATCATATTGTTCGCCGCTTTCGATAAGCTCCCTCAAAGCATCGGTAACAAGACCTTTCTTGCCTGCAGAACCATCATCAGACATAACGACAAGCTTTGAAGATGCATGGCGAAATTCATCTTCTAAAATTACGAGGTCTTTATTTCTGAAGCCAACAATTGCATGAACCTCTGTGCCCTGCTCATGGAATTTCTTGGCTACAGGATATGCAATGGCGCAGCCAACGCCACCACCAACAACAGCTACTTTCTTTTTGCCGATTGTGTCAGTGGCTTTGCCCAAAGGGCCCACAAAATCACAGATATATTCACCCTGATTTTTTCTGCCAAGCTTTTCGGTGGTGGAACCCACAATTTGAAAAATTATGGTGACAGCACCTCTTGATGCATCATAGTCAGCTATGGTAAGAGGGATTCGCTCTCCTGTTTCATCAACACGCAGTATTATAAACTGACCCGGATTTGCCTTGGCAGCAACTGCGGGCGCTTCTATCTCCATGAGAGTCACGGTGGGATTGAGTGAAGTTTTTCTGATAATTTTGTACATAACATCAAATCCTTTTGTTTTCGATAAACCAACCAAGTAGTTACTTTTTATAATTATAACATTATATTCCAAAAGAGTCAATAGCAATTCAAACAATAATTATGCGACAAATCCCATGCTGAGCATGGGATTTGAAAATGTATTATTATATAACACCCTGTGCAAGCATAGCCTTTGCAACTTTCATAAATCCGGCAATATTTGCACCTGCAATGAGGTCATAGCCAAGACCGAATTCTTCGGCAGCTTCCTCAGAAACCTTGTGGATATTTATCATGATACCCTTGAGCTTGTCATCTACTTCCTGAGCAGACCAGCTGTATCTCATGGAGTTCTGAGCCATTTCGATAGCAGAAACTGCTACGCCGCCTGCATTGGCAGCCTTGGAAGGTCCGATAACAACATCATTTGCCTTGAAATATTCAACTGCATCGGCAGTGGTGGGCATGTTGGCAACTTCGATATAATATTTGGTACCATTGGCAACGATTTTCTTGGCTTCGTCAATGTTGATTTCGTTCTGAGTAGCACAAGGCATGCAGATGTCAACTTTAACTTCCCAAGGCTTTTTGCCTGCATGGAATTCACAGCCGAATTTTTCAGCATAGTCCTGAGCGCGGTCACGACCGGAAGCTCTCATTTCGAGCATAAAGTCGAATTTTTCTTTTGTTGTGATGCCGTCGGGGTCATATACATAACCATCGGGGCCGGAGAGTGTGACAACCTTGCCGCCAAGTTCGGCAACTTTTTGAGCAACACCCCATGCAACATTACCAAAGCCTGAGATTGCCACTGTTTTGCCTTTGATATCCTCACCAAAATGAGCGAGAACTTCACAGGTATAATATGTAGCACCAAAACCTGTAGCTTCAGGACGAATAAGCGAACCGCCGTATTCTATGCCTTTGCCTGTGAGAACACCATTTTCCCAGCAGCTTTTGATTCTCTTGTACTGACCGAAGAGATAACCAATCTCCCTGCCACCAACACCGATATCGCCTGCAGGAACATCCACATCGGGACCTATGTATCTGTAGAGCTCTGTCATGAAAGACTGACAAAATCTCATGATTTCTGAATCACTTTTGCCTCTGGGGTCAAAATCGGAACCACCTTTACCGCCGCCGATGGGAAGACCTGTGAGACTGTTTTTAAAGGTCTGTTCAAAACCAAGAAATTTGATTATGCCGGCATAAACGGAAGGATGGAAACGAAGACCGCCCTTGTAGGGGCCGATTGCAGAGTTGAACTGAACTCTGTAACCACGGTTAACCTGAACTTTGCCATTGTCATCAATCCACGGAACTCTGAAATAAATAAGTCTTTCAGGTTCAACTATTCTGTCGATAAGACCGGTTTCTTCAAATTCGGGATGTTTGGCAATAACAGGTTCCAAAGATTCCAACACCTCGGAAACCGCCTGATGAAATTCAGGCTCGTTTGGATTGCGTTTTTTAACGGTCTCCATTACTTTCAAAAGATACTCATTTTTGATACTCATTTTTTACTCCTCCAAATTATAAAACATGCAATAATTATAGCACTATCGACATTTTGTGTCAACAGTTTTTGCAAGTTATGAAACCGAAAATTTCATTTTTGTGTAATTATTACCGAATTTTAACAAAAAACACCGCAAATTTTGAAATGTTTGCAGTGTTTTGCTTCAGTATATAACTTTGATTACATTCACATTGACGCAGTCAACATAAATGGCAGCACATTCATCGACTCCTCTTATGATTCTTTGCTGAATCTGAGTGCATGCCTTTTGAAAATCATATCCGAAATTCATAGAAACATCAACTCGGAATTCGCTGATTATGCCATTATCATAATATACTACCTTGTCTACAGAAGCTACGCCATCTACAAGCGAAGCCTCGTAGCGCGCAATCTGATAGAGGACTCTCTCTGATATTTCAAAGTCACCCATATAACCATATTTGGGACGAACAATCGTGCGTTGGTCGGGAGTGGTTTTGTCAAAAATACCATCGGCAAGCTTTTTGATTGATGTGAGCGGATCTAAAAGATAGCCCGAAAATGTGCGCTTTATTTCTGTTGTGGGCACAGGGATAACATGCTTGCCATAGCGGGTGCGCATTGTGCGCGCAACATCGATTTCCTCAGCGCTCGCAACATCTTCAATGTGTATGTGCTTATTCACCGGGGCTACGCCTACCCTATCGGCAATGAGATTGACCATTTTTTCACTTGTGCCGAGGATGAGGATGGTGTTTTCTCCGCTATCTTTTATGGCATCGGCAACCTCGCGGGCATGCTCTGCATCATCGAATATAGCGCGCAAGGTAGACGCATAGCGAAGGCGCTCTTTCTTGGCAGATTTGCCCGCAAGGACCTTACCATCACAAATGAGCAATCCATCATCAACAATGAGCTTTGCTCCGTTTTCTACTGCCACACTAAGAGCCTTGTAGCTCTTGCCGGTGCCGCTTTTGCCCGAAAAACCTATGGTAATCATCATAAATTCTCCTGCTTGGACATGCGATATGACAAAGTCATAAGCGAATCACTGAGGTGGGCATTTTCTACCACCACATCATCAGGAAGCTTGAGGTCAACATAGGCAAAATTCCACAAGGCTTTGATGCCGCATGAAACAAGGTGCTCAGCAACTTTTGACGCATTGGCTTTGGGCACTGCCAGAATTGCAATATCGGGTTTTTCATCGGCGATGAATTCTTCTACCGAAGAATATGGCAAAACAGTAAGTCCTGCATGAGTGGTGCCTATAACAGAGGGGTCAGTATCAAAAAGACCGCTTACAACAAAGCCCCTTTTTGAAAATCCGCCATAATTTGCAAGAGCACGACCAAGATTGCCGGCACCTATGATTATGGTTTTGTATCCTCTGTTGAGTC
>JAFYUA010000350.1 GCA_017549745.1 Clostridia bacterium
GGGTCATCAGCTTTATTCGAAATTTCTTTTACCTTTGCAATCTTTTTCAACTTTGTTTCTCCTGTTTTAATATTTGCTTGCCTGTATGGTCTATTGTGTAATTGTCTTTATGTATTATTTCAGACACGGGCACAATCTTGTAGCCCTCTTCTTTTAATGTTTTGAGTATCAGAGGAAGTGCCTCTGGGGTATTCTTGGCTGCATTGTGAAATAGCACAATTGCACCGGGATGAATGTTGCCTGTCACTCTTGCATAAATCTGCTGAGCCGAAAGGTCCTTCCAGTCCAGACTGTCTACTGACCACTGCACTGTGTAGTGACCGCACTCGGCAAGAGCATCAATCACGCTTGAGTTGTAGTCGCCATATGGCGGTCTGAAAAGATATGGCTCCACTCCTGTTATGCTTTTGATTTTGGCATCGCAATCATCAACTTCTTTTTTCATGCCATCTTTGGAAAGCTGGGTCATGTGGGGGTGAGAGTTGGAGTGATTCATGATTTCGTGTCCTGCATCTGAGAGCTCTTTCACCGATTCGGGATATTTATCCACCCAACTGCCTACCACAAAAAATGTGGTTTTCACATCATGCTCACCAAGTATTTTGATTAGCTCTCCTGTGTCCTCGTTGCCCCAGGCTGCATCAAAGCTGATTGCGCAGATTTTCTCCTCGCCTTTGTCTACTGAGTATATTGGCAGCCCTTTTAAGTCAGAATTCTGATTGAACACCATAGCGGCACTATCCCACTTGGTGAAAATGACGGCAGCCGCTGCAATGAACATGATAGCATAAAACAAAACACTGTTTTTTTTCAAGACAAAAATTTTCATATATTGCACCTCTTTGAGTAGTGTCACACTACCCAATATATTAATTTTTGCTCGATTTATTCATTTGTTTTTATATTTACTTTTGTTTTGCAGCGTGATATAATGATATCAACTTCAATCTCAGGAGGTTTTTATGAAAGCTGTTATCACAGGAGCAAGCTCCGGCATAGGCAAAAGCTTCGTGCTATATCTTTCGTCACTTGGATATGACATATACGCCGTGGCGCGCAGCGAGAGTGCACTCAAAGAGCTTGGCAGCGAAGTTGCCACCGCTTACACGCCCATAGCATTGGATTTGTCTATAAACGAAAACTGCTACCAATTATATGAGATTTTAAAAAATGAAAAAATTGATATATTCATCAATAATGCAGGCTTCGGGGTATACGGAAGCTTTGATTCCATTTCGCTCGAGCGCGAGCTTGACATGATAAATCTCAATGTCTCGGCAGTGCATATCCTCACGAAGCTTTTTGCATCAAAGTTTTTGCCCGACGGCTCAGGGCTCATAATCAATGTGGCATCTACTGCAGGGTTCATGATGGGGCCTCTTCTTTCGTCATACTATGCCACCAAGGCGTATGTGCTCAGGCTTAGCGAAGCGGTCGATGAAGAAGTAAGTCGCAAAAATCCAAATGTGCGCGTGTGTGTGTTGTGCCCGGGGCCTGTGTGCACAGGCTTTGACAAATCAGCAGGTGTCAGCTCTTCAATGAAAGGTCACACGCCCGATTTTGTTGCAAAATATGCAATTACCAAAGCACTGCGCGGCAAAAGAATTATCATACCAGGTCTTTCCAATAAGCTTTTGGTGATGTTTTCGCGTTTCATGCCGTCAACAATTCTTTCCAGAATCAACTATATGATTCAAAGCACAAAGGGCAGATGAAATTCATGCGTTTTCTGCAAGCAGCTTCTCGGCACATTTTATTCCGTCTACGGCAGATGACATAATTCCGCCTGCATATCCTGCTCCTTCACCAATGGGGTAGAGTCCTTTGATGTTGCTTTCATAATTTTCATTTCGCACTATTCTCACCGGTGCACTGCTTCGGGTTTCCAACCCTGTGAGCAGTGCATCTTTCATTGCAAAGCCTTTCATTTTGCCTTCAAATTCCACAAAGGCTTTTTTCATAGCAGCTTTCACAAAATCAGGCAGTATTTCGCCTAAGTTGCAATATTTCACTCCCGGTTTGTAGCTTGGTGTCACGCTTGCAGCGCTATCTGTGGGTTTGTCATCCAAAAAATCACCAAGCCTTTGGCAAGGTGCAAAATAATTTTCCCCACCAAGCATAAATGCCGCTTTTTCAAGCTCTCTTTGCCAATACATTCCCCCGAGCACATTATTACCTGGGATATCTTCAGGTGTCACCGACACCAGAATTGCACTGTTGGAGTTGTCGTCATCGCGTGCATAATCGCTCATTCCGTTTGTCACCACACCGCCCGACTCTGATGCGCTTGCCACAACCTTTCCGCCGGGGCACATGCA
>JAFYUA010000351.1 GCA_017549745.1 Clostridia bacterium
CCTGAAGCTTTGCACTTTGCTCAGCAGTGTCTTTAAAAGCCGGAGCTTTTATTTCACTCATCTTAAAATACCTCCTCATTAAATATAAAAATATATTATTTAATAATAAAATCCAACTCGTACATTATAACATAAATGCTTTTTATTCGCCATTATTTTGTTAATAAATTAACTATTTTCGTCCTATTGCACAACAAAACGACTTATTTTTGTTGCAACTTAGCCAAAACATCAAAAACTGTTTTATTTTTAATGTCAATATAATGAAGCGGCTCCGATATATCCCAAAGATAGTGAGCATCGGAGTTGGTGAGCACGCAGTATTTATCGCGGTATTCTCTGGCACTTTCGGGATATTTTACCTCGATTGCCGAAAGCTTAAGCTCGGGCGGAACAGAGCCGAGATTGGAAATGATGCTGTATGATTTTTTGTCGGCATGGGCAGGGAATATGACCCCGCCTTCGCGTGTGACATAGTCATACAGCGTGAAAATGTCAATTGAGCATGCAGTGACAAGAAAACGCTCTTCCTTCCCTACTACATTATCATCGCTATCCATTAAAATCTGCTCACCGAATATGTCGATTTTGTTTTTGATGGGCGGCAGATTCGAATGTATAAATTTTTCAAGCTTATATAATTTTTGCAAATCTTCAAAAAGCACAATCATGTGGATTTCTTCACTTGTCTCCACTTCCATGCCGCCAATGACAAGCAAATCAGTTCCTTTTGCTGCCTCCATGCATGAGAGCACATTGCCCGCATGGTTATGGTCGGTGATGGCGATGGCATCAAGACCTTTGAGCAGTGACATGTTGACGATGTTATTTGGTGTCATGTCATCATCGCCGCATGGAGAAAGGCAGGTGTGAATATGAAAATCATAATACAGCTTCATAGGCTTTTACCTATAAGACAACACAGTTCATATGCGCCTTTGCCTGAGCGCAAAAGGCAGATTCCCTCTTCTGCCGCCTTGGCAGACACCTCAGAGGGAATGTTCATGCCATTTGCAACTAATACACATGCAGCATCAGTGAGGGCGGCAATGCCGAGAATGTTCACATTGGTCTGCACAGTCACCCACACATCACCGCTTTGAACGCCAGACATTGCAAGGCTGAGCAGGTCTCCTGCAAAGCAACCCTCAACAGTTGCGTCAAACTGAGCACCTTTTGAAATTATTTCAAGATTCAAAACCTCTGCAAGTTCTTTAACAGTCATTTTAAAAATCCTCACTTTGCACTTCGAGCATTTCATTTGCCATCTGGGCTATTCGCTCTTTGAATTTTACTATACAATCAGACTCTCTGGCATAGCCTTTGACTATATCCTCTGCAAGTGCACGGCAATTGGGAGCGCCGCACGAGCCGCAATCGAGCTGCGGAAGAGTGTCGTATATTTCATCTATTTTGGATAATTTTTGCATTGCCACGAGCATGTCATCATCAAGGTTGCGCTGCTTGCGCATGGCAACGGGCACCTCCCACATAACATCAACCTCGGGTACAAAATCGGGAGTTCTTCCCTCGGCAGTTTTTGCCATGCGTTTGATGCGAGTCTGAGCCACGAAATTATTTTCAACGGCAAGCGGACCGCCAACGCAGCCACCTACGCACGCAAGAGCTTCTATGTATTTTACATCTCCAAGCTTATCATTTTCGATTTCATCAAACACCTGAATCACATTGTGTATGCCATCAACGGAAATGTAGTTGTCAATGTCGAGCGATGCCACCTCTCCGCCGCTGTTTGCCCAGCATACGCCTTTGAAATCTGCATATGACAAATTGTTATCTTCACTGTTATCCTTAAGATACGGCAGCACCTTGAGATACATATCCTTGAATGAAAAAACACCATCAATGCAGCTTTGGGCAAGCCCATGGGGAATCTTTGTGCAGGTTGCTTTCGCTGCACAAGGGGTAATGAAGAACACTCCTATCTCATCGCTTTTGAACCCACTTTTTTCTTTGGCTATGATGCGGGCCATTTTTGATGCAAGATTCATGGGAGAAATGAGGGGAATTATGTTGTCGATGAGATTGGGATATTTGGTTGTTATGAGCTTTACAACTGCAGGGCAGGCAGAGTTGATGATGGGCTCATTGAGCTTACCCGATTCAATCAGCTCCCTGGTTTTGCGAGTGACTATCTGCGCTGCATATGCAACCTCAAACACATCATCAAAACCTGCTTTGACAAGAGCATGCAAGATGGAATTGATGCTGGTGGCTTTGTCAAACTGACCATAAAATGCAGGAGCAGGCAAAGCAATTTTATATCTAAAATTATCCAATATATCAAAGCTATCGGTTATTGCTTTTTTGGCATGATATGGGCACACTCGGATACATTCGCCGCAATCTATGCACAGTTCTTTGATTATCTTGGCTTTTTTGTTGCGCACTCTGATAGCCTGAGTGGGACATGTCTTTATACAATTGGTGCAACCTTTGCATTTATCTTTGTTGAGTGTTACGGAATGAATTATATTTTCCACAAAAAACACCTCCACCAAAACGAAATCAGACGGCAGTGTTGACAATCATTTCAATTGTGGTGCCGACACCGACTTCGGTTGTTATATTCATATAATCAGTATATTTTTGCATATTTGGAAGACCCATGCCTGCGCCGAATCCAAGCTCGCGCACATTGTCGGACGCGGTGGAATACCCCTCGGTCATGGCAAGGGAAACATTTGGTATGCCGGGGCCTTTGTCACGAAGGAAGATGTGGATTTTTTCGGGAGTGATTTCCACATCAATAACCCCGCCATCGGCATGAATAACCATGTTTATTTCACCTTCGTACATAGCCACAGTGGCTTTGCGGATAATCTGAGGAGCTACTCCAAGGTTTTGCAAAACCTTTTTGAGCTTGCGCGATGCATCGCCCGCAATGGAAAAGTCTTCACCGTCTACAGTATACTGAACCTTAAAAGAGCTCATAGTACACCTCCTGTTATTTGTAAAGACCTTCGCAGTAAAGCTTGCCGCACGAAATATAAAGAGGAAGCTGGGTGGACAAAACGGCTATGCCGGCCTCGTCGGCAAGGGAGACAATGTCATCGCCAGGCACTTTGCCTCTCACAAAAACGATGGCTTTCATGTCCATCATTTCAGCAGTGCGTACAACCTGAGAATTGACAAGACCTGTAAGCAGAAGTGCCTGGTCCTTGACAAACGCAAGAACATCACTCATAAGGTCACTGCCGCAAGCAGCGAGCACCTCTTTGTTGTCATCATAACTACTGCCCAGAACTTTTGCATCGAGCAATCCAACTACAGTTTTCAGTTTCATAGGAACCTCCTGAGTATAAAACAGTATAACTTTAAACTGATTATATCACAAAGGGAAAAATAAATCAAACATATCTTGATTTATGGTGCAGAGTGTAATATAATTAATTGACAATTAATATATCACGGAGGATGAAATGATAGGCGTATTAGTAAATGTCATCACAGTTATCATAGGCTCTTGTGTGGGGCTTCTCTTAAAAAAAGGCATTCCCGAAAAAGTGAGCAGTGCCGCAATGACAGGTCTTGGGGCATGCACCTTGTACATAGGAATATCGGGAAGTCTTTGCGGAGAAAATGTGCTCATTCTGATTGCATCGATTGTGCTTGGAGTGATAACAGGAACACTGCTAAACATTGACGGTGCAATAAACAGACTTGCCCAAAAGGCTGAAGCAAAATTCAAAAAAGACGGTAAACAAATCTCGATAGCCGAAGGTCTTGTGACGGCGAC
>JAFYUA010000352.1 GCA_017549745.1 Clostridia bacterium
ACTACGCCTATCTTTTCCATGGTCCTTTGCTGCATTCGGGCACTTATGGCTGTACTTTCCTTTGCGGTGTTGCGGAATTATTGGTGGATACTAAAAACCTTGATCTGTTTCCTCAGGATGGTGTAAAAAATATAATAGACATGCTTTTGGAACACTATGCATATATCGGCAGAGGCAACACAGTGGATTATAGCACCATAGGCAGAATGATAGGCGAAAAATCCGACAGTGTAGGTGCAAATGCATATTCAGCGGTGTACGATGCGTGCGACAACCTTGTTCTTTTTGGTTCTGACTACAGAAGAGACGAGCTTTTGGCATTTTCAAATTCAAGACCCAAAGATGATGGTGTGATAACACCTGCAGTCACAGGGCACAAATATTTTCACTCGGCAGATTATACTGCCCATGCCAAAGAGAATTATCTTTTCACCCTCAAAGCTTCATCGGCAAGAACTATTGCATCGGAGTGCTTAAGCTACAGAAATCTGAAAGGTCGTCACCTTGGCGATGGCGTAACCTTTATTTATCGCACAAGCAAAGAATATGAAGATGCCTTTGCAGCTTTTAACTGGCACAGATTGCCCGGCACAACTGCCGAAGAAAAGGAGTTTGATGAGATAACCACAAGTTCATATATATATGAATCGACCAAATCACAGAGGGTAGGCGGCATCAGCTTTAACAATAACGGTGCAACAGCTATGGAATTAATACGCGGTGATCTTAATGCTAAAAAATCCTGGTTTATGTTTGATGATGCCATAGTGTGCCTCGGAACAGACATTACAGCAGATACAGGCAATAATGTTTACACAAGTGTCAATCAATGTTTGTCATTTGGTAATGCACTTTATGCTCTTTCGGACGGAACACTCGGCACTCTTGCCTTTGGAACGGAAGAAACAAAGCTTGATTCTCCAAAATGGATACTGCACGACGGCATTGGCTATATATTTAATTCAAACCATAATATTTATACCGAAAACCTGACCAAACAAGGCGACAGATATGACATTTCGTGGCGCGGTTCACCTGTAAAACCCAGAACCGAAATCGTAAGCAGAGATATATTCTCTTTGTGGTTTAACCACAAAACAGATAATACGACAGATTATGAGTATATAATTGTTCCCGACACCACATCAGAAAAGCTGGATTCATATGCCTCTTCAAATACATTTAAAGTGTTATCAAATTCCACCGCCCTCCAGGCGGCAGGCTGTGGCAGCGAGGTTCAGGCAGCATTCTGGGCAGAGGGCGAATTGTATTTTGGCGACTATTCCATAAGTGCAACAGACACCTGCCTGATAGCTTCAACAATAGAGGATGGTAAGATATCTTTAAAAGCTGCCGTGCTCGATCCCGAGGTTAGAGGTGTAACTGTGAGCATCTGCAAAGGTGCAGAAAAAGTTTATACAAAGGATTTTGATTTTTAAAAGAGTTTAATTTTCTAAAGATTTTGCTGGAAACACACACGATATTCCCGTATTCATCAGTGTTGTGGGCAGAAATATTGAACTAACCGCAAAAATCGTGTTCTTTGTAAAATAAGTAAAATTTAAAGGGTAGGATAGCTTATGAAAACATCCACAGAAATTTCGTCTTTGGCAAAAATAGTAGGCGAGGAAAAAGCAGTTGAGCTTATTGCAAAAGCAGGGTTTGATGCATGGGACTTTTCGATGTTTAATATGTGCAGGATGATGAGAAATCCGCGCTCTGTTTTGGCAACTGACCACCCTCTTTCGGGGTCAGGGTATCTGTCATATGCAAGAAAATTAAAAAAGATAGGTCAAGACTTTGGCATTGTCTGCAATCAGTCACATGCACCCGAACCGTCAATATATCCCGAGGGTGAACTGTATCTGAAAAGAGCTATAGAATGTACTGCAGAAGCAGGCGGTAATATATGCGTCATACATCCCGAAAACAATGTATCTTTTGAAGATAATGTGAAGATGTATCGCGAGCTTATTCCTTTTGCAAAGGATTATGGAGTTAAAATCGCCACCGAGAATATGTGGGACTGGGACAAAGTGACCGACAGAGCAAGCTTTGCTATATGTGCAACAGAGGAGAGCTTTTGCTCTCTTATTGACGAGGTGGGTGACGACTTTATGGTGGCATGCCTCGATATTGGTCACGCCGAAATGATGGGAGAGCTGGCATCTGCCGAAGCTCTTGTGCGAGCTCTTGACAAAAGACTTGCCGCTCTTCATATTCACGATTGTGACAGATGGCACGACTCACATCAGATTCCCTTTTCTATGGATATAGATTTTGAGAGAATTGTCAAAGCTCTCAAAGATATTTCGTATGAGGGATATTTCACTCTTGAATCAGATAGCTATCTCAAGGATTACACCCGGGACAATGCTTTTGGCGGACTTACTGATTTATACCAAAGCGTGAAAAAGCTTGCCGATATGTTTGAAGCGTGAAAGTGTGATTTAAAATATTCAAGTAAAGCGAGGACTAAAATGCTTAAAAACTGTTTTAAAACATACTCATCAATGGAAAAGGTAATGATTGACAAAATGCCTTTTGCCGAAGAACTCAAAAGTGCATCGATTCTTAAAAATGAACGATTTTCTTTTCAGATATCCTATGAATATGTGAGCGGGATTATGGCAAGGAAATATGCCATAGATTTTGAAATAAAATCAGAACTCAAAGATTACATAACTGTTCGCAAGGTGGAAAATGTGCCGGCAGAGCTATTGCTTTATCCTGGCAGAAAAGATGATGCTGTCATCTCCGATAAACCCGGTCTTTACCCCGACATATTGATGCCGCTATGCGAAAATATAATATATCCCCACGAAGGAATGCATGATGCCCTGTGGTTTACCGTAGACACCTTGGGTGAGGTTCCGGCAGGCGTTTATGACATAACAGTGGAATTCAGGTATGAAAAAAAGGCTGAAAAAGACGGGGAAGAAGATGTTATTCACACGGCAGAAAAAACCATTCAGCTTGAAATTATAGACGCTTACCTTCCTGAGCAAAAGCTGATATATACCCAGTGGTTTCATGCCGATTGTCTTGCTTCGTACTACAACGTGGAAGCGTTTTCGGAAAAACACTGGCAGATTATCGAAAACTTTATGAGGGTGGCAGTCAAAAACGGACACAATGTGATATTCACACCCGTGTTCACTCCCCCTCTGGACACCAAGGTGGGCGGAGAACGCCCCACCACTCAGCTTCTTGACATTTTCGTTGACAATGGCAAATACAGCTTTGGCTTTGAAAAACTGGACCGCTGGATAGAGCTCTCTTTAGGTTTGGGCTACAAATATTTTGAGCTTCCTCATCTTTTCACTCAGTGGGGGGCGGCATTCTGTCCAAAGATTATGGCAACTGTTGACGGTGAATACAAAAAAATCTTCGGTTGGGAAAATAAATCAACCTCTCCTGAGTACAGAGAATTTCTGGCAAATTATCTGCCTGCAATTACTGAGTATATGGAGAAAAAAGGTCTGAAAGACAAAACCTTCTTCCACTATAGCGATGAACCCAGAGAGCAACACCTCGAAATCTACAAGGAAGCGAAATGCGGAGCAGAAAAATATCTTGACGGTTGGAAGTGCATGGATGCGCTCTCAGAGGTTGAATATTACAAAGAGGGTATTGTCAAAAATGTTATAACACCTCATTACTGCAGTGAACCCTTCTTTAAGGAAAACATCAGTGACATATGGATATATTATTGCAGCGGACACCATGATTATTATTCCAACAGATTTCTCTGCTATCCGCTTTGGCGCACCAGAGTGCTCGGACTTCAGCTTTTTAAATATGACATACCGGGATTTTTGCAGTGGGGTTATAATTTCTACTTCGATGAGTTTTCCACACGCGTTTTAAATCCTTATCGCACTACCGATGGTGACAGAGCATTTCCTGCAGGTGATGCATTCTCTGTGTATCCCGGTGAGAATGGCGAATGTATAGAATCCACAAGATTTGTTTCCTTCCATGAGGGTATTCAGG
Source organism: Clostridia bacterium (assembly GCA_017549745.1). GTDB lineage: Bacteria > Bacillota > Clostridia > UMGS1810 > UMGS1810 > RGIG1828. The sequence continues at coordinate 3,997 of JAFYUA010000352.1, forward strand.
ATATGCGTGCATTGGAGCTTTTGTCACAGCTCATAGGCAAAGACGAGGTGAAAAAACTCATTTATGATATTGCAGGTGGTGAGGTCACTTTCAACGAATATCCTGCAAATGCATATTTTATTCAGATGCTTCGCCGCAGAGTAAATGAGCTTATCAAGGATAATGTGAAACAGAGGTAATTGCAAATATAAATGATATTCGACTTGGATGCAACTTCGATTGATTCCTTATGATTGATAAAATTGAAAAGTATAAATAAAACAATTGTGTAATCTCAAAAATATTATATTTTTGATTACAATAAATTCAAGGAGGAGATTTTAAAATGAAAAAAGCAACAAAACTTTTGGCAGTGATACTTTCGGCTTGTATGCTTGCAGGTGCACTTTGTGCTTGCGGTGGTAACGACAACGATTATGTTGCTACAACCGACGGCAAAAGCTTTACACTCTGGTCAACAATGGAGCCGAATTCGTCGGCCACACTGGCAAGCTACAGCGAGATGCTGTTCTATCAGGAAATGGAAAAGGCAACAGGTATTCATATCGACTTTATCCATCCTATCGAAGGTTCCACGGGCAACGAAGCATTTATTGCCATGCTCACCGGTGAAAAAATGCCTGACATCATAGAATACGGCTGGGCAGCTTATTCCGGCGGTCCTCAGCAGGCGCTTGATGATGAAGTAATCATTTGTCTTGATGATTATCTCGAGGAGCATGCTCCCAACTACTATGACTATATGGAGGGTGAAAAGGGAAAGAAAAGAGATTATGCATTCAAGCTTCAGACTACTACCGATGACGGCAGATACTATGGTTTTAATGTTCTTAACATCGGCGAAACAAGAGGGTTTGGCGGTATTTATGTGCGTTCAGACCTTTTGAAAAAATGGGGTCTTGAT
>JAFYUA010000353.1 GCA_017549745.1 Clostridia bacterium
GCCGTAGATGTCCACAGGGTCATTGAGGAAGCCTGCAAAAAGACCTGCAGCATTGCTTCCACCGCCCACACATGCAACGATAGCATCGGGCAGATGACCTGTCATCTCCACAAACTGCTCTCTGGCTTCAATGCCCACAACGCTCTGAAAATCGCGCACCATCATGGGGAAGGGATGAGGTCCGAGAACTGAGCCGATGCAGTATATAGCGTCATTATATTCCTTGCTGTAGGCATCGAATGCTGCATCCACAGCTTCTTTGAGAGTCTGGAGGCCATGTGTTACCTCCACAACATTGGCACCCAGTATCTTCATGCGGGCAACATTGGGAGCCTGCTTTTTGATGTCTACCGAGCCCATGTAGATGTCACATTTGAGGCCAAAATATGCTGCAGCAGTGGCAAGAGCCACACCATGCTGACCTGCACCTGTCTCGGCAATGACCTTTTTCTTGCCCATGTATTTTGCAAGCAGAGCCTCACCCATGCAATGGTTGAGCTTGTGAGCGCCTGAGTGGTTGAGGTCTTCACGCTTGGCATAGAGCTGAACCTTGCCGCCGAGTGCATCGGAGAGTCTTTCCAGATGAGTCACGGGAGTGGGTCTGCCCTGAAATTCCTTTCTGATGCGACGAAGCTCGGCTATGAACTTGCGCGACTGGCAAATTGAATAATACGCCTGCGTGATTTCTGCCATGGCAGCTTTGAGCTTGTCATCCACATACACTCCGCCGTACTTGCCAAAATAGCCGTTTTTGTCAGGATAGTTGTTAAAATAAGTGTCGAAGTCAACATTATTGATTTTCATTTTAAATTCCTCCGTTTATTACAATATAAAAACGCCCTTGACGGCAAATGAATTGCCATCAAGGACGAATAAAAACTTATCCGCGGTGCCACCTTGAATTCACGGTCAGACCGTGCACTTAGAGAAGTACCATCATACCTCCGGCTGTTAACGCAAGCCTCGCGTCAGTGCATTTGACACTGCCCTCGACAGTCCATATTACTCAGAGAGCCTTTGTGGAACTCACACCATAATCCACTCGCTCGGAAAGACCTGCTCTGCCTTTTTTCTGCCTCAACGGTTTATAAAGTATTCATATTTAACTTTATTATAACACCAACATTGCCATGTGTCAACTACTTTTTACACATCTTCGTCATCAGACATTTTCTTGAATAATTTTTTGATTGCCTTTTTCTCTATGCGCGACACATAGGAGCGCGATATGCCAAGCATGTGTGATATTTCCTTTTGGGTGAGCACATCATAGCCGCAAAGCCCGTAGCGAAGCTCAAGCACCTTGCGCTCACGATTGGTGAGTGCTTCTTTCATTTCGCGATAAAGCTCTATGATGCGAAGCTTGAGGTTTACCTCGTCAAACACGCTCTCGCCATCATTGCTGAGCTTGTCGATGAGGGTGATTTCTCTGCCGTCTTTGTCCTTGCCTATGGGGTCCTGCAAAAGCACCTCGCCAAGAGTCTTTTTGCCTGAGCGAATGGTCATGAGGATTTCGTTTTCGATGCACCTTGCAGCATAAGTGGCAAGCTGGGCGCCCTTGCCCGGATTGAATGAGTCGATTGCCTTTATGAGCCCTATGGTGCCTATGGAGATTATGTCATCACTGTCATAGCCTTTGAGAGAGTATTTTTTGGCAATGTGGGCAACAAGCCTGAGATTGTGCTCAATGAGTTTGTTTTTTGCCTTGTTGTCACCATTTTTACACCTTTCTATGTACATTGATTCTTCCTGGGGAGCAAGCGGCTTCAAAAAAGATGAGGAGCCTGTAACATAAGACACCATAAATATGCCGCTGCCCAGAAGTGAAAAGAGCCATGATAAAAACATATGCCAAAAAGCACCCCCGAAAAAATATAACTGCTTCATTATATGACGGAGGGCTTGTAATTGTGAATTGTAATTTTTAAAATATATTTGTCACGAAAAGTAATAATATATCAGTTGTTATCACAAAAGAAAGAAAATCTGTGTAGAATTTTTGTCGACACCAAAACGGCAGCGCGGTCATTTCCCGAAATTAACTGTGTGTTATTTTGTAGCATATTAATTTTGCTTGCAAAACACAGGAGAATTTTGTCATAATTTTAAAAATACACAAGCCATAAAACTACAAAATATTCTCCCCTATGCATTCTATAATAAGTTGTCAAGGAGGAGATACTATGGAAAAAACAAATAAAACACATTCCGCAGTAGTGCTTTCCAAACAACTAAAGGCAGGAGGCGAAAAAGTGCTTTTGCGCCTCACGGGAACGCGAGTAGTGGAGGCTGTCATCTGCTTTGCCATGCAGTTTTCGGGAGTGTTTGCATCGATGTCACCGTTTGGCACTGCGTTTTACGCCTCGGTGTTCACTTCCGACGGCTGGATTGCCAACTATGTGGCGGCACTTCTGGGCACTATACTTTCGGGGCGCGAAATCTTCTGGAGCTATGCCGTCACGCTCACGGCAGTGACGGCTCTAAGTGCAGTGTGGGAAAAAATATGCCAAAGCACCGCTTTGAAAGCTATAGTAACGGCTCTTCTCTTCATGCTATTTGGTGCAGTGCGGTTTATGAGCACTACATTCACTTCATTTGATGTGATGGCACTGATCCTTGAAGCCGTGCTTATGGGTAGTGCAGTGGTTGTGTTCAAAATAGGCTATGGAGTGTTCAAAAACCTTCCCAAAAGAAGCTTTATAAATGAAACCGAAAGTCTGTGCGCTTATGCCTCGGTGGCGATAGTTCTTCTGAGCCTTCAAAGGCTTCCGTCACTTGCGGGGCTGAAAATTGCTGAGGTGGTATCGGTCACCGTGATTTACATAATGGCGATGTCATCTGGCACAAATGCAGTGCTCACGCTCTCGGTGATGCTGGGAGTGATTGGCACACTCGGCGGCGGAATGAGTGGCACATACATGGGCACCTATGCCTTTGGTGCACTGCTTGCATCTACATTCAAAAAATATGGCAAAACAGGCGTGGTGCTTGGTTTTGTGATAGCCAACAGTGCATCATCACTCTTTTTGGCTGATGCAGAGGATGTTGTCATAGGAGTGTATGACGCTCTGGTGGCTGCATGCATCTTTGCCATTGTGCCACAAAGCGTGTTGAATTTTTGCCAGAAAATATCAGCCAAGGCGACTCACACCTCTCAGGATTCTGCCGTAATAGGCGATAGCGGCATTGCCAAGCTGAAGCGAATTGCCGAGGCAGTTGGCGAGCTTGGCAAGCTATATGAAAACACATCCATTGACAAAAACATAGGCAACAATTATGTGAAAATAGTGACATCAGAGGTATGCACCAAGGTGTGCGCAGGCTGCAAAAACAAACAAAGCTGCTATGACGAGGGCGGTGCGGCAATTGACGCCATCTATAGCCTTTGGAAAGACAAGAATTTCAAGATAAGCGCTAATTCACTGCCCAAAAAGCTGAAAGACAAATGCCACCGATGTGACGGCTTTGCTCAGGCGGCATCGGGCTGCATCATGATGCTTGAATGTGAAAAGCAGTGGCTTAGCAAAATAAACGAGAGCAGGCGTCTGATTGCAGACCAACTCAGCGGCATTGCAACGGCAGTAGTCAGCGAATGTGACAACATAGTGAAGCGCCGCGACACAGCACTTGAAGAAAAAGTGCTCACTGCTCTTGACGAGTGTGCGCTAAGTCCCTCACAGGTGTATGCCGAGAGAGTGGGCAGTGATTTTGAAATAGAAATCACCTTCGACTCATATAGATTTGACAAGCAGACCAAAAAGCTTGCATTGGAAGCAGCAGGCAAAGCTGCACTCTCCCCTGTGCGATTTGCAGGCATGAAAAGGCAGGGCACCGATGTTGTGCTCACCATTGCGCCATACATAGGCTACGGTGCAAGCTTTGGCTATGCCACGCGGGCAAAAAGCGGCGAGAAGGTGTGCGGCGACAGCTTCAATGTGATTTACACCAAAAACACCAACGCCGTGATGGCACTTTCTGACGGCATGGGCAGCGGCAAAAAAGCAAGCGAAGAAAGCAAGGCCGCAATCGAAATGCTCGAAAAATTCCTGCATGCAGGCTTTGACTGCGAAAATGCAGTGAAGCTCATAAATTCCAGCCTGCTCCTCAGAGGCGAAAAGGACACCTTTGCCACCCTCGACATATGCGACATAGACTTTGACTTGGCAACCATGAATTTTACAAAGCTCGGTGCTGCAGGTGCATATATAAAAACAAACGACAAAATCACACATATAAGCGGCAGCAGTCTGCCTGCAGGAATCCTGAAAGACCCAAAGGCAGAGAGACATATGCTTGCAATTGATTCAGACACAGTGATTGTGATGATGTCTGACGGAATTGCAGACATTGCTCTCAAAAATCCCGAGCACGAAGGCTGGATAGAAAAAGAAATCCTCGCTTTGGACAGCTCTAACCCTCAGATAATAGCCGGCAAGCTTCTTGAGTCTGCCATCAGACTCACAGGGCGCACTGTACATGATGATATGACCTTGCTCGTAGCTTGTATAACCAAAAGCTAAGGTATATTTTGCTAATTTCAGGAGTATAATAAGCCGGACAATACAAAAAAGGAGCGTTATTATGCCTGAAAAAAAGAGTGTAGTGGCAGAATTTTTAAAGGGAGTTTTCAAAATCAAAAAATCATACAGCAATGATATTGTGTATCAGGCAGAAAAAGTGATTGCAGATTATGTGGCTCGCAGACGAAACGAAATAATCTCTAAATACAGCAAAAAGAAGCACCGCGCGCTGAGCCTCGTGATTGTGGCGGCATCGGGAGCGCTCATATATTTTGTGTACAGGATTATTGCGTGTTAGCATTGACTATGTGAAGCATTTTGTGGTATCATTACTATAAACGAAAGAAAAGGCGGCACATATATGAAAGTAAAAGCAAATGCCAAAATCAATCTGTCACTTGATGTGATGGGCAAAAGAGATGACGGATATCACGATATATGCATGATACTGCAGGAAATCGACCTGTGTGACTATCTGGACATAAGCCTTAACACCACAGGCAAAATCAACCTCACATGCAATAGCCCCGACACAGGCAGAGAAAGCGACAACATCGCCTACAAAGCCGCGCGCCTGTTTTTGGACAAGGCCCAAAACGGCTATGGATGTGACATCACCCTTGAAAAAAGAATCCCCGTGTGTGCAGGGCTTGGAGGCGGCAGTGCCGATGCGGCAGCTGTGCTAAAAGCTCTCAACGAGCTTTGCGGCAATCAGTTTGACATGCCCACCCTCATGCAAATGGGCTTATCACTGGGTGCAGACGTGCCATTTTGCATCATGGGCGGCACGGCTATCGCCCACGGCATAGGTGAAAAGCTCACCCCCCTGCATGGCGCTAAGCCAAAATGGGTTGTGCTCATAAAGCCGGCAGTGAGCATCTCCACCAAAGAAGCTTATCACAAAATGGACACCGCCCCCTACTCTCACCCCGATGTTGAAAAGGCGGCAGCGTGCATACAAAACGGCGACATGAGTGGCTTGTATGAGGTGGCAGGCAACTGCTTTGAATATGTAATCGGTCATGAACACGGCGAGATTGCAAAAATCAAAGCACATCTTATGGCAAATGGTGCTGAATTTGCAATGATGAGTGGTTCAGGCCCCACTGTGTATGGCATATTTGATAGCCGCGACGATGCGCGCAAGGCTTTTGGCAGCTATGGCGGCTCGTTTTCGGGCGGAGGAATAGCAAGACTTGTTATAAATGAATAAAATCACTCTCAGCCGTCGGCAAAGTGCCGACGGCTTTGCTATTTTTATGTGGACTTTTGTGTCGCAATATGTTATAATATGGGGTATGATTTAAGAATTATGGGAGTGTTAAACAAAATGGTTTTTTCCAGCCTGCTTTTCTTGTTTTATTTTTTGGCACCTGTACTGTGCATATATGCTCTGGTGCCAAACCGATATAAAAATCTCACTCTGTTTATAGTCAGTCTGTTTTTCTACGCCTGGGGCGAGCCTACATATGTGCTGCTTATGATTTTTTCCGCTGCGTTCAACTATTTCAGCGGCTTTGTCATTGCCAAAAACAAAAGCAGGGCGGCGCTCATTGCAAACTGCATAGTCAATCTTGGTTTGCTCGTGGTGTTTAAATACAGTGACTTTTTTATTTCCACCGTAAATGGCATCATTCGCACCAATTTTCCGCTTCTGAAGCTTGCTTTGCCCATAGGCATCTCTTTCTACACCTTTCAGGCGTTGTCATATTGCATCGATGTGTACAGAGGCAAAACCGAGGTGCAAAGAGATTTTGTGTCGTTCGGGCTCTACCTTTCGTTCTTCCCCCAGCTCATTGCAGGCCCTATAGTGAGATATGACGATATTGCACTGCAGCTTCATAACCACCCCCAAAAAATCAAGATGTTTTCAGAGGGTGTGCAGCGATTTTGTGCAGGTCTTGCCAAAAAGGTGCTCATAGCCAACAATGTGGGTCAGCTGTGGGAGCTCACCGCGGCAACCTCTGAGCGCTCCATGCTCTGCGCATGGCTTGGAATAATTGCCTACACATTTCAGATATACTATGATTTCTCGGGCTATTCCGACATGGCAATAGGTCTTGGCAAAATGTTTGGCTTTGAATTTTGCGAGAATTTCAACTACCCCTACATATCCAAAAGCATAACTGAATTCTGGCGCAGATGGCACATAAGCCTTAGCAGTTGGTTCAAAGAATATGTGTATATTCCTCTTGGCGGAAGCCGCATATATGCCTCGGACTACACCACCACTACCCGCATTGGCCGCTTTGTGCTCACGCCGTCGGTCAAGGCAAGGCTTCGCATATATCTGAACATCTTTGTGGTGTGGATGCTCACAGGTCTGTGGCATGGTGCAAGCTTTAATTTTGTGGCATGGGGCATATATTACGGCATATTGCTCGTGGTAGAAAAGCAGTTTTTGCTCCAAAAGCTTGAAAAGCTGCCAAACCCCGTAAGAGTGCTCTACACCATGGTTATAGTGATGATTGGCTGGGTGTTTTTTGCAAGTGCTGACTTTGGCTCAGCCTTTGCCTACATTGCAAGCATGCTCAATATTTTCCGCCCCGGCTTTACAGACAGTGTGTTCTTTTTCAGATTCTTTTCATATTGGCTCGTTTTGATTGCAGCGGCACTCGGTGCAACTCCCAAAGCGAAAAAATATTTTATGAACATCACCTCCGGCAAGCTCTATTGGCTAAGACCCGTGCTTGCTTTCGTAGCCCTTATAGTGTGCATGGCATATCTTGTGGATGACACTTACAACCCGTTTTTGTATTTCAGATTTTAATGTGGAGGGTTGACAAATGAACAAAGAATATAATTTAGAAGAACTCAGCCGCCGCGAAGAGGAGCTTTTTGCGCGCTTCCTTGAAAAAAATCAAAGCAAGCATGAAAATGCCACCGTGAATGCGACTGATTCAGATGATACACAGATAGAATCAATCCATGATATCCTGCCCGATATCAGCGAGCTAAAGGGCAACGATGATGTGTGGAAAGGCGTAGCGAAGCTTTGGCATATTGTGCGCCGCAAAGAAAATATCAAAAAGCTCTCGTGCCTTGGCGTGCCTGCATTTTTGGTAGTGATGCTGCTCCTTAACCTGCTCACTCCGTCGGCAAAAATGTCCCAAAAAGAAAATCGCACTCTTGCCCAAATCCCCAAGCTGAGCCTGAGTTCACTTGCAAGCGGCGAGTTTATGACTGATTTTGAAAGCTATATATCGGACCAGTTTGTGTTCCGCAATCATTTTGTGGCGTCCAAAAGACGCTATGAGGTGCTCAGCGGCAAAGAAGAAAACCACAACATACTCATGTGTGATGACGGATATCTTATTGAAAACACATCGCAGCTGACCGAGGAAAACATATTGCCTAACATTGAGGCAATCAACACCCTCGCTTCGGTTGACAGATACAATGTGACCGTGGCTGTGGTGCCCACTGCCTATGAGATAATGAAAGACAAGCTCCCCGCTTTTGCATATACCAAAGCATATGACAAGCTATGGGCCACCCTCAAAAAAGAGGCAAAAAATGTGAAGCTGGCAGACACAAAGGCTACACTTGCCAAAGCCAAAGACGATTATCTCTACTACAGGAGCGACCACCACCAGACGGCAACGGGAAGCTACTATACATACAGTGCCCTTGGCAAAGCTCTCGGCTATGAACCATATGCCATCGATGACTTTGAAGTCACAAAAATGGCAGAGGATTTTTGCGGCACTGCATGGTCAAATTCGGGCTTTGCCAAAACCAAGAAGGACACAATCTACAAATATTCCCTCTCCAAAGAGGCAAAATGCACCGTGAGCTTTGCCGACACCACCAAGCCCAAAAACACCCTCTACAGTGAGGACAAGCTCGCAGGAAAGGATAAATATGCCTACTACCTTGACGGCAACCATGCAATTGCCGAAATCAAATCCAATTGCGGCACTGACAAGAAAATTGCCATCATCAAGGATTCATATGCACATTCCATAATTCCGTTTCTTGTGAATCACTACAGTGAAATTTATATGATAGACCTGAGATATTATAATGGTGACATATTTGAATATCTTTATAATAACAATATAAAAGATGTGCTTTTCCTCTATAATCAAAACACATTCATGACCGACTCAAACCTTGCCAAAATCTCAACCTTTGCAAAGACCTCGGTGTTCACATCGGTGCCCGACATAAGCTACGGCATAGTGCCCAAGCTCGACTATGCCGATGCATCATATTTTGACGATGCAGTGTTTGTGGGCGATTCTCTCACCATTGGCATTCAGAACTTTTCGGGATTTAACGCTCAGTTTTTGTGCATGGGCGGTCTCAACACCAAAAACCTTGAAACTGCCGCCTTGCCAAACGGCAAAAGCGTGCTGCAGTCAATAAAAGACCGCGAACACCTTGGCAAGCTATATATAATGCTTGGCACAAATGAAGTGGCATTCAACGAAATGGATTCATTTATGGAGCGCTACAGCCAGTTTATTGACAAGGTAAGAGAAAAATTCCCCAATGTGATAGTGTATGTTGAATCAATCATGCCCGTGACCAAAGAAACCTCGCAGACCACAGGCATCAAAAATGACCGCATCACAGTCTACAACGAAGCCCTTTGCAAAATGGCAAAGGAAAAACAGTGCTACTATGTTGATGTGCATTCATATTTCAAAGGGGAAGACGGCTGCCTGCCCGACAACATAGGCAGTGACGGCATCCACCTCGGGCCTGTGAAATACCGCGAAATGGCAGAGTATTTAAGAGCGCATGCAGTGCCCGAGAAAGGCACCAAAAAAATAGGCACCTCGGTCAAAGAAACCTTTGCAGGCGGAGGTAAAGCCGACACCGCCAAGATAGGAGAAAAAATCCTTGCAGCAGTTGAATTTAAAGACGATTTGCTCAAGGTGTCGGATTCACTGGTGGTGTCAACCTACGCTATCAATGCCGACAAGGTGTGCTCAGCTTCGCTATACCTCGGCGGCGGTGCCACTGCCGAAGAGGTGGCAGTGCTTGAAATGACAAGCGAAAAAGAAGCAAAAGCGCTAGAGAAACTTGCCAAAGAGCGCATAGAACGCAAGAAAAAGGATTTTGAAAATTATATTCCTGCAGAGATGACCAAGCTCAATAATCCCGTTATTGTGTGCAAAGGAAAGCTTGTGGCAGTGTGCATTGCTGACAATGTAAGAGCAGATAAAATAATTAAGTTATTAAAATAGGTACTATTATGCAGCATTTATGGATTTTATATATTTTTATCTATTCATTCCTCAAGGGAACGCGTGACGGAATGAAAAAGGCGGCAGCGGCAAAGAGCAGCTCTGACGAAATACTCTTCTTTTATTCGCTCATAGGCTTTTTGCTCATCATCCCCTTTTCGTCAAATGCCCTCTCCACTGCGCCCATCTATATACTCTACAGCTTCATAAAGGCGGCGGTGGTGTGCAGCGCGTGGATTTTTGCCTATATTGCCATAAAAAGCATGACGGTGAGCCTGTATGGCATAATGGATATGTCGCGAATGATATTCTCCACCATGCTCGGTGTGTTTGTGCTTGGCGAAGAGCTCACATGGGCAAAGGTTGTAGGAGTCATCCTCGTGATTGCGGGCCTTCTCCTGGTCAACAGCCGTTCTGATTCGCCAAGCGGAAAGGTGAGGCTTGGTGTGCTCGCAGCTGCAATGCTCAACTGTATATTAAATTCAATATCGGGCACAATGGATAAAGCACTGATGAAAAACATGGCAGCCGACCAGCTTCAATTCTGGTTCATGCTATTCTTGCTCATCATATACGGCGGCATATTGATTGTGAAAAAAGAAAAAATCTCACTCTCGTCACTCAAGGGCAACTGGTGGATACCCATCATGAGCATATCACTTGTGTTTGGCGACAGACTTCTTTTTATTGCCAACAGTGCACCTCAGAGCGAGGTGACCGTGATGACGGTCATCAAGCAGTCATCGGTGCTCGTGAGCGTGCTGACGGGATGGATATTTTTCAAAGAAAAACACATCGCATTTAAGCTTTTGTGCGCCATGATTATACTATGTGGCATATTCATCTCCATATTTTGGGGATAAAACTGATAATTTTGCCAAAATTATTCAAAAATATGTTGACTAACTGAGGCTTATGTAATATTATATATATATATTTTTTTTGGAGGTAAATAAAAAATGGTATTTGAAAAAGTTAAAGATATTGTTGCCAATCAGCTTGGCGTAGATATTGACACTATCACTCCCGAGTCTTCTTTCATTGAAGAGCTTGGCGCAGATTCTCTCGATGTGGTAGAGCTTATCATGGCTCTCGAGACAGAATTTGACCTTGAAATCCCCGAAGATGAAGCAGAAAATGTGAGCACCGTGGGCGATGTAGTTGAATACATAAAAGCAAACGCACAGAACCTTTAATAGGCGTTAGCTTTTAGCTCGGTGGTGATATGATGCCTGACCTTGGCAAATTCGAAAAAATATTAGGCTATAAATTCAAAAATATATCCTATCTGAAAAATGCTCTCACGCACACCTCGTATATCAACGAGCACAAAAATAACCCCCAGGGCTCAAATGAGCGCATGGAATTTTTGGGTGATTCTGTGCTTGGACTTTCAGTCAGCGAATTTTTGTACAAAAACTATAAAAACCTGCCCGAGGGAGTGCTCTCTAAAATAAGAGCTTCTGTTGTGTGCGAGGATTCGCTCGCAAAGCTTGCATCAAGCCTTAGTCTGGGTGAGTTTTTGTACATGGGCAAAGGAGAGCTTTTGTCAGGCGGAGGGTTCAAGCCATCTGTGACATCAGATGCTATGGAATCTGTGATTGCTGCCATCTATCTTGACAGTGGCTTTGAAACTGCCAAGAGCTATGTGCTTTCGTGGCTTGAAGATGCTATAATCGAGGCTGCCGAGCACAAAGGACGCGAAACGGATTACAAATCCCGCCTTCAGGAATTTTGCCAGAGCAAGGGCTTTGTGCCCACATATGAGCTATTGGGCGAAAGCGGCCCTGACCACAGCAAGATATTTGAAGCCCGAGTTTCCACAGGTGACGGACTATTCGCCGAAGGAAAAGGCTCCAACAAGAAAAAAGCCCAGCAAATGGCTGCTAAGGCAATGCTTGAAAAAATTAAATTATGATATAATAAGACTGTAAACTTGCTTATTCACAGTCTTGATTTTGGGGATTGGAAAAGCAATTTATGATATGCTTTTTCATTCCCCTTTTTCATACAAATATATTATTTAGAGAGGTAAACAAATGAGTATTTTTGATGTTTTAACTTTGATTGGCGGATTATGCCTGTTTCTTTTTGGCATGAGCGTGATGGGCGATGCGCTTGAGCGCCGAGCCGGCAGCAGCCTCAAAAAACTGCTTGGAAGGCTCACCCAGAACAAAATAGCAGGCTTTTTGACAGGACTCGGTGTGACGGCGGTTATCCAGAGCTCATCGGCCACAACCGTCATGGTGGTTGGCTTTGTAAACTCAGGAATTATGTCGCTCAGGCAGTCCATCGGCGTTATAATGGGTGCCAACATCGGTACAAC
>JAFYUA010000354.1 GCA_017549745.1 Clostridia bacterium
AGACAAATTTTATCGTCTGTAACGGTGCATATCAGCAAGCTTTTGGGCGTGGTGATAAAAAGCACACCGTCGGTATTTCTCGGCGGTGTGGTCACGGTAATAGCGTGTTATTATATTAGCCTTGATTTTGCTATCCCCCACATACTTATTTACATCGCGAACGATAGATGCAACCTCAACTGAAGAATAATCATCGGGCTGGCTCATACCGCGTTCGAAAACACTGCTGGCATAACAATATATAAAACCGTTGCGTTCATATTTATTCATGAGACCTGTGACTCTTTTGTCAACAACACCTGTTGAATGTGCAACAGCAAAATATGTAATGCATACACAAAGCATCAACACTGAAAAACCAACATCTTTTTTCAGGTCTACAATCTTTTGCCTTGTGGCGCGATAAAGCCAGACAACACCATAGCATGCCATAGCAATGAGAGCAATGAACAAAATGAACTGCGGCACAGACAGATATCTTGGCAAAATTGTGAATGTGTTGGGCAAAAGCAAAAGGTCATTGAAGCTGAATGGCATACGCCTGAACGAAAACATAATGAAACTTATGATGGATATAATCACCCAACCAAACGAAGCAATATATTTCCAGAAATTTCGTTTTTTGAGAAGATGGGTCAATGCCAACACACCCATCACCATAAAAAAGCCAACCAAAAATACAGAAAAATCATTAAAAGCAAAGTCTATGGCAGCTTTGAATGACCTTCTGTTGAAAACCTCTGAAAGAAATACTGAAAACACAGCGAGGATAATATACTGAACAAAAATACGCTCCTTGATTGCAGAGATGAATTTTATGAATGATTTTTTGGATATATTATATAAGCTTGTCAAAACTTCTTTAAATTGCAACAAATATACCATTCCTTTATTATTCGTCAAATCTCAGGCAAGTTCTCTTGCCGTCAAACCCGATTTCAGAATTTTGAAAAACTGATGTCGCTTCACTGAGATATTCCTGAGGCTGAGGCATAGATGGCGAAAAATGAGTGAGCCAAAGATTTTTGCACCCTGCAGCTTTGGCAATAGATGCAGCCTCAGAGAAGGTCATGTGCATGGCTGTTTTGGCTTTATCAGTCTTTTCTTCATCACCATACATGCCTTCAAGCACAGCAAGGTCAGCATCAATGCAGTTGCGCTCTATGTTATCACAAGGGCGCGTGTCTGTGCAAAATACTGCTTTAAGCCCCTTTCTGGGTGCGCCAAGAACCATGTCAGAGGTGTAGGTCTTGCCCTCGAATGAGACAGAGTCTTCTTTTTGAAGAACACCCCAGACCTTCATCGGCACTGCGTTTGTTTTGGCTTTGTCCACATCAAATTTGCCTGCACGCGGCACATCGATGCGATAACCATAGCAATCGACTGAATGCTTTACACGGAATGCAGTTATAGTGTAGCCATCGAAGAAATAGGTTTCCTCATCATTTTCTATTTCGGCAATCTCTATTTCAAATGGCAGTCCGGGCGCGATGATGCGCAGTGACGACACCACCTTGCGAGTGCCGCGGGGACCTATTATGAGCACAGGCTCTGTTCTGCCCTCATTACCCATGGAAAGAAGCATACCAGGGAGACCGCTGACATGGTCAGCATGAAAATGAGTGAGGCAAATTACATCAATCGGTTTGAAAGTGAAAAGAGCTGTTTTGAGCGCTATTTGGGTTCCTTCTCCGCAATCTGCAAGAATGCATCTGCCGTTATATCTAAAAATTGCAGACGAAAGCCAACGATTTTTAAGCGGCATGGTACCGCCTGTACCGAGCAAACAAACATCAAGCATACAAAAACTCCTTTCCACAAAAACATATATATTATGATATCACAACTACGAAAATAAGTCTACTGATAAATTACACAAAAAAATTTGTGGACTAATCAGGGCAAATATGATAAAATAAAAGCATAAAAAAATTATAGGATGATAACATATGAAAATGCTCAAGCTCACTATCCCAACCCTTTTGGGAACAGAAAGTATAGTTGCAAACGAAGTGAAAAAGCTCGGATATGATGTCACACAGGTCAGCGATGGCAGAGTGAATTTCATAGGCGACAGAGAAGCCATCTGCCTTGCCAACATCAATCTCAGATGTGCCGAACGCATAATGATACATATGGCAGATTTTCACGCTGAAAGCTTTGAAGAGCTTTTTGTGGGAATTGGAAAGATTGCCTGGGAAGAATACATAGGCAAAACCGATGCTTTCCCCGTGACCGGTCACTGCCTGAAATCACAGCTTCACAGCGTGCCGGATTGTCAGGCAATAATCAAAAAAAGCATAGTAAAAAGGCTTGAGCGAGTGTATGGCATAAGCTATTTTGAAGAAACCGATGCCAAAATCCCCGTTCATTTTGCCATAATGAAAAACATGGTGTCTGTGTATATAGACACAACGGGCGAAAATCTGTATAAAAGAGGCTACCGCGAAAAAACAGTGCTTGCACCAATGAGAGAAACCCTGGCATATGCTATGATTGACATGAGCTTCTGGCGTGGCGACAGACCTTTGTGTGACCCGTTTTGCGGCAGCGGCACAATCCCTGTGGAGGCTGCACTTTATGCAACAAATACCGCGCCGGGATTAAAAAGAAAATTTGTGTCAGAAACCTGGCGCAACATAATTGGCAAAGAGATGTGGAAAGATGCAAGGCAGGAAGCCATCGAAAACATCGATAAAAGCATTGAGACCATCA
>JAFYUA010000040.1 GCA_017549745.1 Clostridia bacterium
ATGAATTGTATGAAAGATTGAATTTTTTTACATAGTTGCACACCTCTTCGCGCAGTTCAAGTAAGCCTGCATTAGAGGTGTAATATGTACGACCTTTTTCAAGAGAGTATATGCCCGCCTCTCTTATGTGCCATGGTGTGATAAAGTCGGGCTCACCCACACCAAGAGAAATTGCATCTTCCATCTGATTCACAATATCAAAGAATTTGCGTATGCCGGAAGGTTTCATGTCGGTGACGGTATGATTAATAAAGGTGTCGGGATTAAATGTCATAATGTGATAACCTCTCTTCCGTCTTTTTCTTCTTCACCAAATATAAAACCTTCATATTTGTATTTCTTCAATATAAAATGTGTGCTGGTGCTTATGACGGATTCCATGGTAGCAAGTCTGCTTGATACGAAATGTGCCACTTTTTGCATGGTATCGTGTTCCACAATAACCATGAGGTCATATCCGCCTGTCATGAGATAAAGCGACTGTACTTCGGGAAATTTGTATATGCGCTCAGCGATTTTGTCAAATCCCTCACCTCGTTGGGGAGTAACTTTGAGCTCGATGAGAGCTGTAACAACATCTTTTTGGGTTTTGCTCCAGTCGATTATTGTTTTTTCTCCCAGAATGATGCCATCGTTTTTCATGTTATCCAATCGCTTCGCTACCTCTTCGGTTGTGGAATCAGTCATTATTGCGAGCTGCTCCAAAGAAATATCACCGTTATTTTCCATTATTTCAAGTAATTTTTTGTCCATAATTTACCTCCTGAATCCGACAAATATGACTAATTATACAACATTTAACTTTTTAATACAATGCTTTGAAATTATTTTACCCATTAAATAATTGCATTGTGTGCGCAATAGACAAAGAAAAAGAACCGTTGAAAAAACAACGGTTCTGAATAATTGGAGTTATGAAATCATTATTCTTCGATTTCAGCCTGGTTGTATGCATCGATAACAGCTTTTTCGATCATGGCTCTTGTTTCAAAATTGATGGGGTGAGCAACATCTTTAAATGTGCCGTCTTTTAAGCGCTTGTTGGGCATAGCCACGAAAACTTTATCTTCGTTTTCGATTACTTTAATGTCATGAATGGCAAAGCAATCGTCGATTGTGATAGAAGCAATAGCCTTCATTTTGTTTTCTGTGTCGATTTTCTTGATTTTGATTCCGGTGATCTCCATTGCTCAGGATACCTCTTTTCTGTTAGTATTACTTCACATTATAAATAAATTATAAAGTTTTGTCAATAATGGAAAATTTGGCACAATAAATTTCGTTAAAAACGAACAAAAGGATTTGTTTTGTTTTGTACATTTCGACAATTCAAAGAATCAAATGATCCTAAATTTTGACTGTTTCAAATTGGCTCAAATTTAAAAAACACTTGATTGTTTTATGGTTTTTGTATATAATAAATGTATATGTGTATATTTTATGAAAGGATTGATTATATGGATGCATTAAAATATTCTGTTGCAGATAATATCAATCTGTATGTTATTGATGATAAAAAATATAAGACTGTATATTCAGCAGCTTTTCTTCATCGCCGTCTTGACAGAGATGAAGTTACTTTGAATTCCCTCTTGTCAAAGGTTTTAAAAACCGGCACTCAGTTGCATCCTTCCATGAGCGAGCTTAGCAAATATGCCGAAAGTCTTTATGGTTGTGCATTTGATGTGTCTATCACCAAAAGAGCCAATGTGCAGAGTATAGTTTCCACTGTGAATATGGTTTCTGACCGTTTCACTAATGAAACAGGTGAGGACGATGCTTTCAATCTTATGCTGGATTTGCTGTTCAGGCCAGCCATAAATGACGGCGCTTTTCCTGCAGACTGCGTCAATTCACAAAAAAGTAATCTCAAAGATGACATAGACGGTCTCATCAACGACAAACGCTCATATGCCAATGTTCGATGCATCGAGGAGATGTGCAAGGGCGAGCCTAACGCTATAGTTGAGATTGGGTATGCCGAAGATCTTGACAAAATTGACGGTAAAGTTTTGTATGACCACTACGAGTCAATCATACACTCAAGTCCGATTGATGTTTTTGTTGTTGGCGATGTTAATGCACAAAAGCTTTGTGATAAGCTCAGAAAATATTTTTCGGCATTTTCGTTTGACAGAAAGCCTGTTTGCGTTGAGTTTGCTTCTGCTGATGCTTCGGAGGTTAAATATGTCGAAGATAATCTTGATGTTAATCAGGGCAAGCTTGTCATGGGATTGCGCACTGGTGTCAATATGGAGCATCCCGATTATTATGCTCTTCTGACTGCCAACAGCATTTTTGGCTCAGGGGCACACTCCAAGCTCTTCAATAATGTTCGTGAGAAGATGAGTCTTTGCTATTATGCTTATTCAAGACTCGACAAATACAATAGCCTCATGCTGGTGGGCAGTGGCATAGAATTTGACAACTATGATAAAACCAAAGATGCAATATTGTCAGAACTTGAAAATGTGCGAAACGGCAACTTCACTGATGATGAGCTTGATGTGGCAAAAGAGTATATAATTTCGAGCTATCGTTCATATGAGGACAGTCCCGGACTTTTGGTGGATTATTATATGGGCAAGATTTTCAGCCCGGCTC
>JAFYUA010000355.1 GCA_017549745.1 Clostridia bacterium
GCTTTGCGCATCATCAACCGCCTTTTTGGCAAGCTCAAGCTGCTGCTTGGTAGGAGCCTCGACCGATGCTATGGCAGGGCGAGGATGCGAAACTGAGCCACACACGGGGCAAGGCTGACCGCAAGAGAGAAGCTTGGCAAGGATGCCTGCCTGCTCGTCAAGATATGCTCTGTGCATAGCTTCATATTGCGCCCTTTTGGCAGTGGCAAGAGATGATTTGCGCTCATATTCGCTCTGTGCAGCACTTAGCTGCTCACTGAGCGCTCTGAGCTCTTCAAGCTCTTTTGACAATCTGTCGAGCTCAGATTTTTTGGCTGAAAGCTCTTTGATTTCGGCTTCGCACTTTGCTTTGTCAGAGCCCACATTGGCAAGGAGGCTGAGTTCTCCTTCAAGCTCAGATATTTTGTCGCATATAGCTTTTTCCTGCTCGGTTTTGGACTCAAGCGATTTTTGGTTGTTTTCTATCAAAACAGATGCATCTGCCAGTTGCTTCTGAGCTGCAGCGAGCTCGTCATAGCCTGAAAGCTCTGCATCAAGCTCGGCTATCTTCTTTACAAAGGCGTCAATTTCACCCTTGTGCGCTTCGGCTTCATTTAGTCGCACGCCAAGTGATTGCCTGATGATTTCAGCCTCGCAAAGCTCTTTTTGAGCTTGGGCAAGTGAAGTCTTTGCGCTCTCTAAGGTTTGTGCCTTGGTAAGCAGGCGAGTGATTGCCTCTAAGCCATCATCGGCAGCTTTTATGCGTGCATCAAAATCGGCTTCGATGTGAGAATCGGCAGATATGAGTTCATCTATCAGCTCAACAATCTCCGAAACAGGCAGCTCATTTGCCTTTGCCTTTTGCACCCTGATTGAGAGAACATCGTCTTCATCACATGCAATGCCGTTTATATACTGCGCAATGCTATTTTTGAGAGCATCATATTCACTCCCGAGCCTGCCCGATTCAAGCTTTAGCTTTTCCTGCAGGGCATGATAGTTTTGAGTGGCAAAGAGCTTTTGAAAGATTTTCTTTCGCTCATCGGTAGTTGCAAGCAAAAGCTTTAGAAAATCGCCCTGGGCAATCATGGCAATCTGAGTGAACTGAGTCCTATCAATGCCGAGTATCTCAACAATGGCACTGTTGACCTCTTTGAGCTTTGTCACCACCCTGCCGTTTGGCAAATGCAGCTCGGCGTTTGCCTTTTCGGTGGTTGTGCCCTCGCCTCTTGCTTTGGGGCGTTCATATTCGGGATTTCTTTTTACATAATATTCTTTGTCGGCATAGGTGAAATACAGTTCCACCTCGGTGGGCGTTTCTGCCTGGGCATATTTGGAGCGAAACATGGTCGCATCGCGGTTTTCACCGCTTGCTTCACCAAAGAGTGTAGAGGTTATTGCATCGAATATGGTGGTCTTGCCCGCGCCTGTGTCACCTGTGATGAGATAGAGTCCGCTTTTGCCAAGCACGCCGAGGTCAAGCTCCACTCTGCCTGCATAGGGTCCAAAAGCCGACATGATTAATTTTTGGGGTCTCATTTGTCTCCCTCCCATATCTCTGCAATGAGGTTTTCAACAAATTCACTCTGCACCTTGCTCATGCTTTGATTGTTCTGAAGCTCATAAAACTCGGCAAAGTGCTCGAGTGGTGACTTTTGGTCACTTTCGTGAGCATAGTCTATGAGACTAGAGCTTCTGGTGCGGATGTTGTCATAATCAAGCTTCATGAGGTTGTGATAAACTGTGCGAAGCTTTGCGATTGCATCGGGGATATCGTCCTCATCGGTGAGGGTGATGTGGATGTAATCTTCCTGATAAGAGGTGTTCTCATAAAAATCGCGCAGCATTATTTCATCATATTTGCCCCTTATTTCCACCATGTCACGCATGGGTTCAAGCTCTGCAGTGCTCACATCAAGCGTGCCTTTTTGCTTTAGCTCAACCAAAGTGACACTTTTTTTGTCTTTGGCTTCGGAAAATGAATATTTCAGCGGAGTGCCGCAATAGCGCACCTTATCTGATTTGCAGTTTTGTGCGCGGTGGATATGCCCGAGGGCAGTGTAGTCAAAGCTATCAAACACAGTCACATCCACATTGTCAGTGCCGCCAACGGAGATTTCTTCAGATTCGGTCCTTTCGGCACCTGTAACGAACTGATGGGTTATGAGGATGTTGCGCTCGTCTGTGTTGATGGGCATGCACTCTATTGCAGCCTTTACGGCATCATTGTATGAGTCTATGCTATCGTCCTGGCACGCCTTGCGAACTGCGGCGGGCTTTACAAACGGAAGCATCCACACATAAAGCTTGCCATATTCATCGTTCATTACCACAGGTGTGATGCTGCCGTCATACACAGGTGACATATATATGCCACTGGTGTGCATGAGCCTTGCGCCAAAGGCAATGCGCTCGGGGGAGTCGTGGTTGCCGCTTATGACAAAAACCGCAAGCTTTCTTTGTGCCAAACGCACCAGAAAATCATCAAAAAGCTCCACTGCCTCGGCAGAGGGAACTGATTTGTCATAGACATCACCTGCAATGATGACTGCATCGGGGTGGTGCTCATCTATTATATTTATTATTTTTGTGAGTATGTATTTCTGATCTTCAAGCATGGAATATTCATTCACTCTTTTGCCTATGTGAAGATCAGATAAGTGCAGAAATTTCATTTGGATGCCTCTTAGTCCGAAAGTTTTTTATAATAAAAATGGTCCATAGTTCCGTGTGCGACCTCTTTAGGGCGCTCTATTTTGGAATAGCCCATTTTTTCATATATGTGAATTGCCGTCTGCAGATTGTGGTGAGTTTCGAGATATGACGCTTTGTAGCCTGCCTCTTGCATCCTTTCTTCAACAAAAGCCACGAGCCTATATCCAAGCCCTGAACCCTTGGCAGAGTCTGCAAGATAAAGTTTCTGAAGCTCGGCACAACTTTCAAAAGGCTCAAATTCGGCAAAGCCTATCCCTCCAACAACGCGGTCACTGCCATCGGCAAGCACATAATATCCACGCCCATCTTTCAGCGAATAAAACTCATAGAGATTGTCAAGCGTCGAGTCAAAATATGCTGTGCCCGCAATGTCAAGACCGTTATTTTCGAGATTGACTCTGACAAGAGCTGCAACCGCCTGATTGTCTGCAAGCTGCATCGGCCTGATTTTGTAATCAGCGATGGTGTTACTTTTCATAAAATTTTCCCTTTCCAAGTTATAACGAGAATCGTGTAAAACAAAGAGCAATCAATGCAACAGCCGATTTATTTTATTCTGCGATAAATTCTTCCAATAATTCGACGGCATCCTCTATACATCCGTCACATGAGCGAAGGCACTTACTTTTTATTTCTCTACACATAATTGTTCCTATTTTGGTCTGAAATCTCTCCATAAGTTCACGGGCAAAATCATAGCTTTCTTTTTTGTTTGTTTCGGGGAGCTTATCCATGCCATAGCTTTTAATTGCTCCTGCCACAAAAACCATAGCACTCACAGCACCGCAAACGCCACCGCTTCCTCCCATGCCTCCGCCAAAGGCTTCGGTAAGTCTGAATATTTCATCCTCACTATATCCTAATCTGTCGGCAAATACACATGCCACCGCTTGTGCACAGTTGCATCCTTTTTTATGATTTTCTACTGCTTTTTCTCGTTTGTTCATTTTTTAAATCCTCCGAATATAAAAAATCTACTATGATAATATTGTAATTTATATTTTTTAAGAAATTATGAATAAAATGTGAAAAATCTACGAAAGTGCTATGGTGAAAGTGAATAGCGTGCACTTTCCGGGTATGCATTGCACTTTAATTGTCTCATCATGCGCATCTATTATGCGCTTTACAATATAGAGTCCAAGCCCTACCCCGCTTTTGTCTGAACTGCGCGAGTCATCGGTTTTATAAAATCTTTCCCACACAAAGTTTATATTCTCTTTTTAAAATCTCCCTTGTTATATTTTTTATAGCCCTTTTTGCAACTTGTTATATATTACACCGGACAAAATAACCGCCAATACACCTGCAACAAATTTGCCTACAATCACAGGCAATACATATGAAGTGTCAAAAGCCATTGTAAATGCAAGATGACTGCCCAGAATAAATGCGCCCGACACTGCAAAGGCAGAATTCAATACTACACCCTTTTTGTCCATCTTGTCCATCATGCCAAATGATGTTGCACTTGAAGCGAGGTTTGAAATGAGCCCTACAATAGAATTTTCGTTTACTCCAATCAGCTTGCCAACGGCTTTGAGGGGCTTTCTGAGCACCTTTGCCAGCACATACATAAGCGGAAAAGACCCCGACAATACGATAGCAGCATTAAGGCATATTGCTGCTCCTTCTTCTATGGTGGCAAGACCTTTTATCACTTCAAAGCCTGTGAGGAATCTGATGACGCCAAGTGAAAGCCCGATTGTGATGATGGCGGTGACAAAAATGCCAAACACCTTAAATATTTTTATGCACAACTCAGGAAAACGAACAAGGCCGAAAGCTATAACTGCCGAAAATATCACAAGCGGCATGAGATTTATCAATAATGACACCACAGGGATTTTGCATATTATTCCCGATACAATGCAGCCTATGGGTATGGTCACTATGCCGCACAAAAGACCGAGCAAAAGCTCCTTGTGTTGGTCTTTGCTGACTACGCCAAGCGAAAAAGGAATGGTGAAAGATATGGTGCAGCCCATCATTGATGAAACCACGAGCGCATTAAAGAGCCCTGTTTGTTCACTGCCTGCCATCTCTGCCGCCAAAGCAGCTCCGCCCATATCATTTGCAAACAATGACGCGGGTATTATTGATGCATCAATATGTAATGTGCCCGACAAAAATTCTGACAAAGGTTTCATGACATCGGCAATCATGGGTGACACCACTATCATACCAATCATAGATAGCGCCATTGTGCCCAGAAGCATAAAAGCTTTTTCAAATTCTTTGCCAATGCCGAAGCGGTTGCCAAGCACTCTGTCGAGCGCTCCCAGCACTGAAAAAATCAATATAGCAGTTGTTAAATAGTTCACAACATCACATCTCCAATCATCTAAATATTATACAACATGGTCGAGATTTTTGCAACCAATATGCACAAAAAAACGAAGCCTACAAAGACTTCGTTTTTCGTATAATATCAGAATGAAGAAATGAGCTCTGCCACGGTTTCCTTGGCATCACCAAGCATCATGATGGTGTTTGGCGCTTCATACAAAGGATTGGGCACTCCTGCATAACCCGGTTTGTCATCAAAGTTGCACACCAACACATGCTTTGCATCGGACGCACTGAGCACAGGCATGCCATAGATGGGTGTGCCCTCGGCAGTGTTGGCTGCAGGGTTTACCACATCATTTGCACCAATGATGATTGCCGCATCACACTGCGAGAATTCATCATTTATTGCATCCATTTCATAAAGCTTGTCATATGGCACATCTACCTCGCAAAGAAGCACATTCATATGACCTGGCATTCTGCCTGCAACAGGGTGAATAGCATATTTCACCTCGGCACCGAGCGCTTCGAGCTTGTCGGCAAGTGTTTTGACCATGCTCTGTGCCTGAGCGAGTGCCATGCCATAGCCGGGCACTATCATCACCTTTTTGGCAGATGTGAGGATATCACCAACGCTTGCTTTTTCGTCTTTTACTGTTTCCTCTTTTGTGCTTTCCTGTGCAGCTTTATCCTGCACTGCAACGGGCTTCTTTGCTTTGCCGCCCACAAGGATGCTTATGAGGCTGCGATTCATGGCTCTGCACATGATTTGAGTGAGCAAAAGACCCGATGCACCAACCACACCGCCAATTGCCACAAGAAGAACATCGCCCACCGCTATGCCTGCAATACCGCCTGCCACACCACTCAAAGAGTTGAGCAGTGAAATGGTGATGGGCATGTCGGCACCGCCAACGCGGATTGCAAACACCACACCAAAGAAAGCAGAAAGCACAGAGATAAGCCAGATGCACTCAGGGCACACAACAACCGCTGCAACGATTGCCGCAATCACAAGTGCGGATATGAAAGAATGACCCTTCCATACAACAGGTTTTTGGGGAAGAAGCTTGTGGAGCTTGCCTGCTGCCACAACACTTCCTGTGAATGTAACAAAACCAACCACTAAAGCAATGGCACCCACATATAGCTCAAAAGCTTTGCTTGTCTGCTCAATTGTGAGAATGGCTACCAGCGCACTGGCAAGACCGCCAAAGCCATTGAGCAGTGCCACCGCCTGAGGCATTTCTATCATTTTTACCTTTACTGCACCCACAACACCCACAGCCGTGCCTATTGCAAGACCGAGCCACGCCTGCCATGCAGTGAGTATTTCGCAGTTATACATTACAACAAGAATTGCTATGAGAGTGCATATTGCGGAGAGGGTGTTGCCGCTGTTGGCACTTTTCACCTTGCTCATCATGCTTATGCCCAAAAGAACGCCCAGAACGAGGACAGCACTTATTATATAATAAACCGTGTTTGTTATCATTTATTTGTCCTCCTTTGATTTGAACATTCTCAGCATTCTGCCTGTAACGGCAAATCCGCCAACCACATTTACCATTGCAAAAACAATGGCAAGAATGCCGATGATGGTGCCCAGTACAGAGCTATAGTCTTTCACCACTACAGCGATAGTGGTGAGTGCTCCCAAAACTGTGATTCCCGAAAGAGCATTCATGCCCGACATGAGGGGAGTGTGCAAAAGTGTGGGCACTTTGTTGATGATGAAATAACCAACAATAGCCGCTATTATAAATATGAGTATCAATACAATTCCCATAACCATAATCCTCCATGATACACACAATCCGCACAATGTGCGGATTGGTGTGATTTGACTTTTTAATATTATTTGTTCATTGCTTCAAGAGCACCCTTGTGAACGATTTCACCATTGATTGTGGTGAGGATACCTTTGACGATATCATCATTCATATCAAGGCTGATTGTGCCGTCTTTGGCAAGATATTTCACGAGGTTATAGATATTGTGTGAGAACATCCATGTTGAGCTTGTGGGGAGCATACCGGGGATATTCTTGACACCTTCGATTGTAACCTGATGCTTAACGGTGGTGTCGCCGGGGTCTGTGATTGCGCAGTTGCCGCCCTGATCGATGGAAATGTCAACTATAACGGAGCCGGGCTTCATTGTCTTAACAAGGTCTTCGGTAAGAATAACAGGAGCAAGCTTGCTGGGAACAAGAGCTGAGCAGAAGATGATGTCCATGTCTTTTATTGTGTCGGCAAGGGCTGCTCTTTCTTTTACGAGCCATTCTTCGCTCAGTGCATTGGCATATCCTCCCTCACCCACTGCAATCTCAGCAGGAACGCCTGTGTCCACGATTTTTGCACCAAGGCTCATTGCCTGCTCTGCTGCTGCAGGGCGAATGTCGGCTGCATATGTAATAGCACCCAGACCTTTGGCAGTGGCGAGTGCACGAAGACCTGCAACACCTGTGCCGATAACGAGCACATTACATGGTCTTACCTGACCTACTGCACAGAAAATCGGGGGAATGAATTTCTTTAAATCGTTTGCAGCCATCAAAATGCCCTTGTAGCCTGCGCAGGTGCTCATTGATGAGAGAGCGTCCATCTTCTGTGCTCTTGAAATACGGGGAACACCGTCGAGAGTGAGACTGATTACACCCTTTTCAGCATGTTCTTAACCATTTCATGGTTGACAGGTGATGCAGGGTGAATGAATGTGATGAGGTATTGACCCTCATGCATCATGTCGACCTCGTGTTTGCCCTTTGCTTCGTTGAACTGAGGCTCTTTAACCTTGAGGATGATGTCTGATTTTGCATAAAGCTCTTCTACATCGGCTATCATTGTGGCGCCTGCCGCTGCATAGTCAGCATCTGAAAAAAGTGCGCCTTCACCGGCTGTGTTCTCAACTAAAACATCAAAGCCCTCGGATTTGAGAAGCGAAACTGTCTCCGGGATTGCAGACACTCTACCCTCACCATGCATAATCTCTTTTGGAATACCAATAACCATCTTTTTTACCACCTTTTGATTTTTTAATAAAATATTGTTTTACCAATTATTTTTTTCAGGAAGAATACAAACCTCGTTTTTGTTTTCTGAAAGCACCACCGATGTCCTTGTGAAAGAAACTCCGTCTATAGATTTTATATGGTTGAGAATCTCCTCAAGATTTTTTCTGCGGTCGGTTACCACTTTCAGAATAAAATCAAAATCACC
>JAFYUA010000356.1 GCA_017549745.1 Clostridia bacterium
AAAAACACACACTCTGTTGAGTGTGTGTTTTTTTGTGTTTATATGATTTTATTTATTGTCATAAACTTCTGCAGCGGTTTTGATAAATGCTTTTATAACATTGTTAACATAGCCCTTTTTCTTGTGCATGAGATACACAGTTCTTCTGGCGTATTTACTGTTTATTTTATAATACACAAGGCTATCGTTTGTTGCCACCTCTTTCACCAGGGTGTCGGTTACAAAGCATACACCAAGACCTGACGCTGCCATATTATACGATGTCATAAGCTGGTCAAAATAAATAGACACCTCAGGCTCGAAACCGCATTCGCGGCATATTTTAAATCCATGATGATTCATGCTGTTGGCACTTTTGAGCATAAGGAATGATTCGTTTTTAAAGTCTTTCACACTAATTTCTTTTATGCCATCCTGCAGGTGAATGTTTCTTCGTATATCTTCACTGTTTAATGCACAATTAAAAAGATTTGAATTTACTTCAAGATGTTTTGGCACACACAAAAGTATTGCTTCGTTAAACAACGGATATGAATCAATTATGTTCTCATCTATACTATAATCGATTAAAAGATCCACATTTTCATTTATCAGCTCATTAATAAGTGTTTTTGAATTGGATTCAAGAAGCTCTATGTTAATCATTGGATATTTTTTTGAAAAGGGCACTATGATTTTGGGGATTACATATGAAGATATAAAATTTGCACCGCTTACAGAAATGCTGCCGATATCTAAATTTGACAAATCAATCAGGTAGTTCTCATAATCTTTTTTTATATTGTACATTTCCTGTACGGCTTTTATATATGCACTACCTTCAGGAGTTAAGGTGAGTGGAGTGGTAGAACGATCAAAAATTTGTATGTGCAATTCTTCTTCGAGCTTTTTTACTGTAGCGCTAAGTGCAGGCTGTGAAACAAACAGATTTTTAGCGGCTTTGGTAAAGCTTTTTTCTTTATAAATCTCATAAATATAATCCGCATATTTAAACATCATAAGACACTCCTATAAAATAAATTTATGTACGCCATACAAGTATATATATTTGATTATATATCATATTGGTGATATAATCAACAGGAAATCAAACAAAATTTATGGGAGAAGAAAATGATAGTATCAAACAATCTTAAAAATGTACATTCTGACCTCAGGGGCAATCTGTATATGCATGCGCTTGAGCTCGAAAAGCAAGGGGGAAAAATACTGAAATTAAACACAGGAAATCCTGCTGCTTTTGGCTTTAAGATGCCGGAGAGCATAAGGGATAGAATAGTGTCCGATGCTGAAAAAGCACTTGGTTATTGTGATATAAGAGGGCGGGAAGATGCAAGAGAAAGTATCGCAGATTATCATCGGTTAAACGGGTTAAAGAATATCAGTGAAGAAGATATATTCATTGGCAATGGTGTAAGTGAAGTGGCATATATGATTATCACTGCGTTGATAGGCAAAACCGATGAAGTTCTTGTGCCATCACCGTGTTATTCTTTGTGGACAAACTTCACCTTTCTGGCCGGTGGCACAGTGAGATATTATCAATGCGATGAATCAAACGCTTGGCAACCCGATGTAAATAGTATAAAAAAGAGTATCACCAAACGCACAAAGGCCTTGGTTCTTATAAATCCTAATAATCCTACCGGGGCATTGTATTCTAAGGAAATTCTTTTGGAAATTATAGATATTGCACGAAAAAACAATCTGGTTATCATATCTGATGAAATATACGACAGATTGGTGTTGGATGAAAAAGAGCATGTTTCCACAGCAGCTCTTGCTGATGATGTGACTATAGTTACTATGAATGGACTTTCAAAATCACATTGCATATGCGGCTTAAGGTGCGGTTGGCTGTGCATAAGCGGTTTGGAAAAAGAAAAAAGAGTGTTGAGAGATGCCCTTATTAAAATTGCATCTGTAAGACTATGTTCCAATGCATTAATGCAGCTTGTCATCCCTGATGCGCTGAAAGATTCGGCATATACAAAAAATATGCTTGGTCAAGATGGCAGGCTTTTGACTCAAAGAAATGCTACTACAGAGGAACTGGATAAAATCGACGGAATCAGTTATGTAAAAAACTCTGCAGCATTCTATCTTTTCCCAAAGATAGAACTTGAAAAATATGGCTTAGAAAGCGACAGGGATTTTGCAGAGCAGCTATTAAATCAAAAGCACATTTTAGTAGTACCCGGGAGTGGTTTTAGCTGTGCGGACAACAAACATTTCAGAATTGTTATGCTCCCTGAAGAAAATGAATTGAGAAGAGCTGTAAAAGACATTGGAGAATTTCTGAGGAAAAGATGATGAGGCCTGTATTTACTTTTGAAAAGTTTTGTGTTACAATTTCATCAATATGTTAATTGAAAAGGAAGGGTAAGTATGAGTTTTGAATTATCGGGCAAAGTGCTCCAATATATTGAAGACAGCGAAGCTGAGCTTATTGCACTCATTGAGGAGCTTTGCCGAATTCCTGCCCCTTCGCACCATGAGGAAAAAAGGGCAGAGTTTTGCAAAAACTGGCTCGAAGCCTGCGGTGCTCAAGGGGTTACTATAGATTCGGCTCTCAATGTTATATATCCAATAGGTTGTGAAGGCAGCGATGACATCGTTGTGTTTCTGGCTCATACCGACACTGTGTTTCCTGATACTGACCCCATGCCCGTGTCGCGTGATGAAGAATATATCTATAGCCCCGGTGTGGGTGATGACACGGCAAGGGTTGCGCTCATGCTTATGATTGCAAAATATGTAGCCCAAGAAAAACTGACACCGTCTTGCGGAGTCATGTTTGTGGCAAATTCGTGCGAAGAGGGGCTTGGTAACCTCAAGGGCATCCGACAGATTATGTCAGACTATGATGGCATAATCAGAGAAGTGTATTCATTCGACGCCAACTACGATGCCATATACAACAAATGCGTTGGCTCTCACCGATATGAAATAACCCTCACCACAGAGGGTGGTCATTCATATTATGACTTTGGGAACCGCAATGCGATTCATGCCGCTGCTGACCTTGTTTGCAAATTGTATGGCTGCAATGTCCCTGTGAATGGCAAGAGCAAGACCACCTACAATGTCGGGCATATAGACGGCGGCACATCTGTCAACACAATTGCTCAGAAAGCCACGGTATATTATGAATATCGTTCTGATGACATGGTCTGCTTAGATAAGATGAAAGATTTTTTTGAGCAAACAATAGCTGATGCCAGAAAGGAAGGCAAGGCAGATATCATCATAAATGTTTTGGGCATTCGCCCTTGCGGCGGTGCTGTAGACCAGAAACGACTTGATGAAATGACCACAAAAGTCATTGAGATTTGCCAAAAGCACACAGGGCTTGCGTGCACGCCTCAGTCGGCATCTACCGATTGTAACATTCCCATGTCTTTGGGAATTCCGTCAGTGTGTGTGGGAAACTGCATGAGCTATGGTGCCCACACCAGAGAAGAAAAGCTCCTTTTGTCAAGCCTCAGACCCGGTCTTAAAATTACGGCAGAGATTATACTTGAATATTTTTGCTGACAAACCACTTGCGGAAGAGATTTTTTGGTCTCTTCCGTCTTTTTTGCTCTCAAATGTTGACATTTGACTGTATTTTGGTGTATTATATTACTATATGCACATATGCAAACAAGGAGCGATAACTCATGCAAAAATT
>JAFYUA010000041.1 GCA_017549745.1 Clostridia bacterium
CACTCCGTCCTGCGTTGCAGCCTACAAAATAACAGGTGACGAAGAGGCTCGCGAAGCAGCCCTCAGGGCCGCGAAGATACTTCTTGACCACTGTTGCCCCGTCAACAAATTTGTTATTCGCATCGGCACAGGCGGCAGGGGGGCGTATATCGATAATTATCGCATTCTTGTAGACAGCATGATGAATATTGCGCTACTTTTCTGGGCATATGAGGAAACAAAAGACGAAGCATACCGCGAGGCGGCAATAGGGCACTATAGCGCCACCGCAAAATATCTGATTCGTGAAGATGGCTCATCATATCATCACTATCAGTTCAACCCCGAAACCTTTGAGCCTATGTATGGTGTCACTCATCAGGGCAATCGTGATGAATCCTGCTGGTCAAGAGGGCATTCGTGGCTTTTATACGGATATCCTGTTGCATATCGTTATTCAAAGGATGAAGAAATAAAAAACATACATAAGGCAGTATCATATTACTTCATGGATAATCTTCCAAAAGATTTTATTCCTTATTGGGATTTTGATTTCACCGATGGAAGCTATGAACCTCGTGATAGCTCGGCAAGTGCAATTTCGCTTTGTGGGCTTTATGAAATGTGTAAGTTTTTGCCTGAACATTCCGAAGAAAGAATATTATATCAGAATGCGGCAGACATGATGCTGAAAGCTTTGATAGAAATTTGTGAAAATAAAAATCCTGAAACCGATTGTTTGCTTGGCTATGTAACGAATTCCCGACCGCATTGTCAGGTCATAGAAAATTGTGAGCCTTTTGGAGATTATTTCTTCTTTGAGGCATTGGTAAGAAAATTGAATCCAAAATTTGAACTTTTTTGGTGATGACTATACTTATTTTATTATAAATTCATATAGGAGCGACAATTATGAAATATAATTTTGATGAAGCATTTGACAGAAGACCTCTTTCGGGCAAATGGGCATGTGCCATTGGCAATGACCTTATTCCGCTTAGCGTGGCAGACATGGATTTCCCTTTGATGCCCGAAGTTGGCGAAGCCATAAAAAAGGCAGTGGACATGCGGGATTTTGGGTATCAGAGTATGAAAGAGCATCACTATCAGGCTGTTCTTGACTGGATCAAGAAGCGCACAGGCGAGGATATCCCAAGGGAATATCTTTTGAATACCCCAGGTGTTCTCTACACCATGAGATGTGCTATGTACGCCGTAACCAACCCCGGAGACAAGGTTGTCATTCAGACTCCTCTGCACACTCCGTCAATCAAATCAGCATCCATGATGGGCCGCATTCCCATGAAAAACTGGCTCATCTACAAAGACGGCAAATACACCATGGATTTTGACCACCTTGAAAAATGCTTCCGCGAGGGTGCAAAGGTGCTCATGATGTGCGCACCAAACAACCCCACAGGCAGGGTATGGACCAAGGAAGAAATGGACACCGTTGCTGACCTTGCCAACAAGTATAATGTCTATATAATTGCCGATGAAATTCATCGTGATATCCTTTGGGATGGTCACAAACACATCTCGCCCACAAGCATGCCGTCAATCAAAGACAGAAGCATAAGTGTGATTTCCACTTCAAAAACATTCAACATGGGCGGATTTCACATAGGCACTGCCATCATTCCCAATGCCGAACTTCTTGCCAAAGTGAGAGATATGCTCTATAACTTTGGTTATGCTTGCGGCATGCCCACTGTTTTGGATCGTGAAGCGCAGACTGCAGCTTACACCCAAGGCGAAACATGGTATCAGGAAATGATGTCATATGTGGAGGGCAACATTTCGCTGGCGCTTGACTATCTTGACGGTTTGCCGATTCATGCCCAGAAGCCCGACGGAACTTTTCTTCTTTGGGTGGACATATCAGAGCTTGGCATCAACAACGAGCAGATGTGGGACCTCATGAGAAACACATGGAAGGTAACAGGCGACCCGGGCAGCTATTATGACACCAAAGACTATCAGGACTACAAAGGCCTTGAGCATCACATACGAATCAATCTTGCAACACAGCGCGCTCTTGTGGAAGAAGCCTTTGACAGAATAAGAAAAAGCTTTAAATAATTTATCAGCAGAAAGGAAGTCACTATTATGAAACTTGGTGTATTGGTTCTTCTCACCGAAACAGGCATGGAAGAAAAAATAGCAAAACTCAGAGAGATGAATTTTGATTCTTGTCAGCTTTGTGGCTGGAACCCTGAGCTTTTCAATGATGAAAATGCAGAAATGGTAAATCTTGCATGCAAAAAATATAATGTAACCATCTCAACTTTTTGGTGTGGCTGGTCAGGTCCGTCTATTTGGAATTTTTATGAAGGTCCGCATACTTTGGGTCTTGTGCCGCCCGACTACCGCTTTGTAAGAATGAAGGAATTGATGAAAGGGTCTGATTTCGCCAAAAAGCTCGGCGTTGTAAATGTTGCAACTCATGTCGGATTTTTGCCCGAAAACCCAAACACAACAGAATATCACTCAATTGTTACTGCGCTTCGTCAGGTTGTAGGATATTATAAGAAAAATAGCCAGTATTTCCTTTTTGAAACAGGTCAGGAAACGCCTGTTACCCTGCGCAGAACAATTGAAGATATCGGTCTTGATAACATTGGTGTCAATTTTGACACTGCAAATCTTATTCTCTACGGAAAAGCTCACCCACTTGATGCTATCGACATCCTCGGTAAATATGTGCGCGATATTCATGCAAAAGACGGCTGCTATCCGACAGACGGAAAATACCTCGGCGAAGAAAAAGCTATAGGTGATGGCATTGTTAATTTCCCCGCTTTCGTTGAAAAGCTCAAAAAAATAGGCTATGACGGTCCCATCACAATTGAGAGAGAAATCCATGGCGACGAACAAATCCGTGATATCTTAAAAGCACAGGAGCTGCTTGGCAAGCTCATTTAAATAATGAAAAACGAGTTGTTGAAAGGAGATGACCTTGCAAACATGTATAAATACGCTATAATTGGCTTTGGCGGTCTTGGCAAGAAGCATTTAATGAATCTTGTGAAGCTGCAAAGCGAAAGAGGAGATTTTTGCCTTTCGGCAATTTGCGGCACAACCTTGGAGCAAGCCCAAAAGGGTGTAGAGCTTAATCTGGGCACAGTTGATGTTTCCTCTTTTGACTTTTCATCTTGTAATTTTTATGATGATTACAAGGACATGTTCAAAAAAGAAAAATTGGATTTTGTACTTTCGGTTTTGCCTACATATCTTCACGAAGAAGTGGCTGTGTATGCTTTGAATGAGGGAGTGCATGTGTTTTCCGAAAAACCCATGGCATTGTCAGTGGAGAGCTGCCAAAGAATGATTGAAGCCGCAAAGGCAAACAAAAAGCACCTTATGATAGGGCAGTGCCTTCGTTTTCACCCTGCATATGCAAAGCTCAAGCAATACATAGATTCACTCTGCTATGGCAAGGTGAGGTATGCAACCTTTGAGCGCAATTCTCAGATGCCGCTGTGGACCTGGAACAACTGGATATTAGACTCAGACAAAAGCGGCGGATGCATTTTGGATATGCACATCCATGATGTTGATTTGATAAACTGGTTTTTCGGCATGCCTGATTCAATAACAGGTCACATGGGCAACAGCAAGATTTCGCGCGAAAGCATTTCTTCCACATACCACTATGATAATTTTGCAGTGGACACCCGTGCCGACTGGTCGCTTCCGCAGACCTACCCGTTCAAAGCAATTTGCAGAGTCGACTTTGACGAAGCAAGTGTTGTTGTGGAAAACGACACCCTCTATGTGTACAAAGATAACGAAACCTTTTCGGAAGCTTTCGATCCCGAAGAAGCATTTGTGTATGAGCTGAAAGCTTTTATTGAGCAGGTGATAGATTCTAAAGAGTGTGACATAACCTCTCCTGAGTCTGTGAGTGACTCTGTGAATATGGCACTCAAAGAGATACAAGCTGCACAAAAAGGCGAAGATGTTGTTATGTGAGA
>JAFYUA010000357.1 GCA_017549745.1 Clostridia bacterium
CGTAGCTTCGGTGCTGTCGATAATGAGCTCAAGCGCATCGGAGCCTGAGGTGATGGTGACCTTACGATCGTCGCCGTTCCATGCCACATCGGCATCAAACGCCTCTGCCACGGCTCTTATGGGCACAAGAGTCCTGCCGTTTGCAATGTAGGGTGCAGCTTCGAGAGCTTTTTGCTCGATTGCGCCGCTATTGACATAATAATCGGTTTGGCCTATGGTAAATTCCAGAGTTTTGGCTGATGCTGCCGATGAGCACAGCATGATTGCACAAAGCAGTGCAGTGATGATTTTTTTTGCGTTCATAAATTCTGTCCTTTCAATTAAAAGAATCAAGTCATTATATCACATAAAGCTCAAATAGTCAAATTCAGCATAAAAAACTGCAAAAAAGCCAGAGAATATTTGACAATATGGGCACTGTGTGGTAATATAATAAGAAGTGATTTGAAAGGATGATAACAAATGGGTTTGACTTTAACAGAAAAAATACTCAAAGCGCACACCGTTGACGGTGTATTTGAAAAGGGAAAGGAAATCGGCATTCGCATCGACCAGACCCTCACTCAGGACGCTACCGGCACAATGGCATATCTCGAATTTGAAGCCATCGGCATTCCCAGAGTAAAAACAGAGCGCTCTGTAGCATACATAGACCACAACACTTTGCAGTCGGGCTTTGAAAATGCCGATGACCATCGTTTCATTGGCTCAGTTGCCAAAAAGCATGGCATCTGGTTTTCACGCCCCGGCAATGGCATCTGCCATCAGGTGCATCTGGAGCGTTTTGGTATTCCCGGCAAAACTCTCATCGGCTCTGACAGCCACACTCCCACAGGCGGCGGCATCGGCATGATTGCAATTGGTGCAGGCGGTCTTGATGTGGCAGTGGCAATGGGCGGCGGAGCATATTATATTACCTACCCCAAGATTGTGAAGGTGAATCTCACAGGCAAGCTTAATTCCTGGTGTGCTGCCAAGGATGTTATCTTAGAGGTGCTCAGACGCATGTCTGTAAAAGGTGGCGTGGGCAAGGTCATTGAATACACAGGCGAGGGCGTGAAGAGTCTTTCGGTGCCCGAGCGTGCCACCATCACCAACATGGGCGCTGAGCTTGGTGCCACCACATCAATCTTCCCCTCTGACGAGGTTACCCGCCAGTTCCTCAAAGCTCAGAAAAGAGAAGACGCATGGACTGCGCTTTGCGCTGATGATGATGCTGTGTATGACGAAATCATCGAGATTGACCTTGGTGCAATTGAGCCCATGGCGGCTTGCCCCCACATGCCCGACAATGTAAAGACTCTGTCTGAAATAGGCGATATGAAAATAGACCAGGTGTGCATAGGTTCATGCACCAACTCATCACTTCAGGACATGATGAAAGTGGCTCACATATTAAAGGGCAAAACAGTTCACCCCGATGTGTCACTCTCTATTGCTCCCGGCTCCAAGCAGGTGCTCAACATGCTCGCTCAAAACGGCGCGCTCGCTGTGATGATTGATGCAGGCGCCAGAATTTTGGAAAGTGCGTGCGGTCCATGCATAGGCATGGGTCAGTCACCAAACTCAAAAGGTATCTCGCTTCGCACCTTCAACCGCAACTTTGAGGGTCGCTCAGGCACCAAAGACGGTCAGATATATCTGGTGTCGCCCGAGGTGGCAGCAGCATCGGCAATACAGGGTGTGCTCACTGACCCAAGAAGCCTCGGAGATATGCCCGAATTTAAAATGCCCGATGAATTCATCATCAATGACAACATGATAGAAAAACCCTGTGATGAAAAAGACATGGACAGCGTTGAAGTGCTCCGCGGTCCCAACATCAAGCCCTTCCCCAAGACAGAACCCTTGTGGGAGAGCGTGGAGTGTAAGTGCTCACTTAAAGTGGAGGACAACATCACCACTGACCACATCATGCCTGCAGGTGCCAAAATCCTGCCTCTTCGCTCCAATATTCCTGCAATCAGTGAGCATTGCTTCACTGTGTGTGACGAAAACTTCCCTGCAAGAGCAAAAGAGATGGGCGCAAGCATCATAGTGGGCGGTGCCAACTATGGTCAGGGTTCATCAAGAGAGCATGCGGCTCTTGCTCCGCTTTATCTGGGAGTAAAGGCAGTGCTCACCAAATCATTTGCCCGAATCCATCGTGCCAACCTCATCAATGCAGGTATTCTTCCTCTGGAATTTGCAAATGAGGCAGACTATGACAACATAAATCTCGGCGATGAGCTCGCCATCTCTGACCTCAGAGATGCAGTGGCAAACGGCAGACAGATTGTGATTACCAACAAAACCAACGGCAAAGAAATCAAATGCAATTGTGAGCTCACCGAGCGCACAAGAGACATTATTCTTGCAGGCGGACTTCTTAACTACACAAAACTGAAAGGATGATAACAATGGCTAAAATACCCATGACCACGCCCCTCGTTGAGATGGACGGCGACGAAATGACCCGAATCATATGGAAGATGATAAAAGACATTTTGCTTATTCCATATGTTGACCTCAAGACCGAATACTATGACCTTGGTCTTGAATACAGAAACGAAACCAACGACAAGGTAACATTTGACAGTGCCGAAGCTACCAAGAAATACGGCGTAGC
>JAFYUA010000358.1 GCA_017549745.1 Clostridia bacterium
AGCTAAAACAAAAGCAAGAATTTTTTTGATATTCATATCTTTACTTCTCCTTTATCTGAGTTCGTTGCCATCGGCATCAAACAGCGGCAATGGCTCTAAGTATATTATGTCATCACGGTCTTTTGCCTCACCCTCGGCAAGCACTGCCATTTTGCCCACAATGATGCCTCCCGCTTTGTTCACAAGCTCTTCCATAGCAATGAGCGACTCACCTGTGCTGATGACATCATCCACAATAAGCACTCTCTTACCCTTGAGGGCATCAATGTCACACTGACCGATAAAAAGCTTCTGAGCATTGGCAGTGGTGATGGAATTAACATCAGTGCCCATTACATTTTCCATGTAGAGCTTGGGTGCTTTGCGCGCTATTATGTAGTTGTCATCGCCGTTTTGCCTTGCCATCTCATACACAAGCGGCAGGCTTTTGCACTCAGCGGTGAAAATCACATCATATTCGGGAGCGAGCTTCAAAAGCTCGGCAGCAGATGCTTTGGTTATCTCCACATCGCCAAAGAGGATGAATGCGGCAATCTGCAGATTGTCACTGATTTTGAAAAACTGCAAATCTCTTTTGAGACCTGCTATAGTCATTGTGTGAAACTTTTTCAAGCTTAATACCTTCTTTCGATTTTATACATACATTTTACACCATAATGACAAAATAATCAAGAGGAGAGATGCAAAGTGAATAAAAGAATTTATGCCATGTGTGTAGCGGCGGCTCTGGCAGTGACATTTCTCGGTGCAAAGGTACTGGGTCTTGGCATTATTAAACATAGTGACTACACCCGCAAAGTGCTTGCCCAACAAAATACCACACGCACCATAGCGCCCATAAGGGGCACCATATATGACCGCAGCCTCATTCCACTCACAGACCGAAGCGATGAGCTCTGCCACATAGCAGACGATGCAAGCGTGGCAAAAGGAACAGGCAGGGCGTGGCTCAGCGTGAGTGCGCGCCACAAAGCAGGCGAGATATCGGCTCATGTCACAGGCTACACTGCCAATGACGGCTCGGGACTCAGCGGCATCGAAAAAAAATATGACCATGTGCTAAAGGGAACCGACTTCTACACCGTCACCTACAATGCCGACGCGGCAGGCAGACCACTCAAAGACGGTCAGCTCAGTTTAGATGAAACAAAGAGCAAAAATCCCAACGGCATACGCCTCACAATTGACTATCACATTCAAAAATGCGTGGAAGATGTGATGGACTCATACATTCCCCGTGGTGCGGCAGTTGTGCTCGACTGCCAAAGCTTTGATGTGCTTGCCATGGCGAGCAGACCGTCATATGATGCATCTGATGTTTCAGAAAGTCTGCAATCAGATGGCGGTGAGCTTCTCAATCGCGCTCTTTGTGCCTACAATGCAGGCAGTGTGTTCAAGATTGTGACCGCTGCTGCAGCACTTGAGGGTAACCTTGCATATGCCCACACTCTCTTTGATTGCACAGGCAGCTTCACTGCCGACTCGCACACCTTTTTGTGCCACAAAGCCGACGGCCACGGCATTCAGGATTTTTCGCATTCCTTTGCCAACTCGTGCAACTGTGCATTTTATGACACATCTCTCATCACAGGCGGCAAAAAGCTCACCGACACTGCCATAAAGCTCGGGCTTGGTCACAAGGTGCTTGGCTGGGATAATGAAGAATCATCAGGGCTCATACCCCGCAAGAGTCTCTACCCTGCCCTTGAAAGCATAAACCTTGGCATCGGTCAGGGCGACATACTCATCACCCCTCTGCAGTGCGCACTCATGGCGGCAACAGTTGCAACGGGCGGCGTGCGCAAAAGCGTCAATATTGCCGACTCAGTGACCGACGAGCTTGGAAACACGCTCTACTCCATCAGGCGCGATGACAGCATCAAAGCCATGAGCCCCTCTGCCGCCTCTGCCATAGCGTCGATGATGCGCCTCTCGGAGACCGACGGCACCGCAAAGCTTGCCGCGCTCTCAAGCGTGCCCATTGCAGGCAAGACGGGCTCTGCCGAAACAGGCTGGCGCTCCGATGACGGCACTCTCAAGGTGCATGGTTGGTTTTGCGGATTTTTCCCCTATGACAACCCTCGCTATGCACTGGCAGTGTTTTGTGAAGACGGCAAAAGCGGCGCTGAGAGCTGCATTGAGCCATTTGTGAAAATATGCGAAAAAATTACGCAAATTTATCCTCTAAAACAGTAGAAATATTTTTTGTTTTGTGATATAATAATTCTATCTTTGATGAGAGAAGGTCATAAAATGAAAAATTTACTTATCATAGACGGAAACAGTATCATCAACCGTGCTTTTTACGGCATTCGCCTGCTGACCAACAAGCACGGTCTTTTTACTAATGCGATATATGGATTTCTCAAAATAATGTTCAAGCATATCGACGAGCTGAGCCCCGACTATATATGCGTGGCATTTGACCTCAAGGCGCCCACCTTCCGCCACAAGATGTATCATGACTACAAGGCTCAGCGCAAAGGCATGCCCGACGAGCTTCGCATGCAGATGCCCGTGATGAAAGAAGTGCTCGGCGCAATGAACATTGCCATACTCGAAAAAGAGGGCTTTGAGGCCGATGACATCATAGGCACAGTGAGCCGCATGTGTGATGAGGGTGGCATATCCTGCCACATTCTCACAGGCGACCGCGACGATTTGCAGCTTGCATCTGCCAACACCGATGTGCTCCTCACCATCACCCGCATGGGCGCCACCACCACCACGGTGTATGATGCCGACGCGGTGTACGAAGAATATGGAGTCACACCGAGCGAATTTGTTGATGTGAAGGCGCTCATGGGCGACAGCTCCGACAATGTGCCCGGCGTAAAGGGCATTGGCGAAAAGACCGCCTTTGGCTATATCCAAAAATTCAAATCAATCGAAAAGCTCTATGACAATCTCGACGACGAAATCATAAAACCCGCCGCACGAAAGAAACTCCAAGACGGCAAAGACATGGCGGCACTTAGCAAAAAGCTCTGCACCATCGACCGCCATGTACCCATCGATTCTACCCTTGATGACTACGAGCGCAAGGAATATAACATTCCAAGGCTCACCGAGCTTTTTGTGAACCTTGAGTTTAATGCCTTTCTCAAAAGCATTGCGCCTGCACCAAAAGATGTGCAAAACGAGGATGTGCAGTTTGAAAAAATAGATGCCGCCAAGCTAAAAGGTCTGATGTCAGATTTCAGTGGTGAGCTTGTCTACAAGCTCTATGGCACCAAAAGCATCGACGGCTTTGCATTCAAAAACGGCAAAAGCATATATTTCTGCCCTGCCGCTACCCCCGATGACAGCGCGGCAATTGCCGATGCCATACGGCTCGTGTTTGAAAACCGTGACATTCTCAAAATATCTGATGACATAAAAAGCAGCATCATAGCTCTGCATGCTCATGGCGTCACCTTTGATGATGCCTACTTTGACACAGGCATAGCTGCCTACATCATCAATCCTGCCAAAAGCAGCTACACCACCGCAAGTGTGGCAGTGGACCTTTTGTCGG
>JAFYUA010000359.1 GCA_017549745.1 Clostridia bacterium
AAAATCTATTGAAGACATTCAGGTTAACGGTAAAAAAGTTCTCGTAAGATGTGACTTTAACGTTCCTCTTGACGAAAACAGAAACATTACCGACGAAACAAGAATTGACGGTGCACTTCCTACAATCAAATACCTTATTGACAACAATGCAAAGGTTATCATCTTCTCACACATGGGCAAACCCAAGGGCGAACCCAAACCTGAGCTTTCTCTCGCACCTGTTGCAAAAAAACTTTCTGAAAAGCTCGGCAAAGAGGTTGTTTTTGCTGCTGATGACAATGTTGTTGGCGAAAATGCAAAAAAAGCAGTAAGCGAAATGAAAGACGGAGATGTTGTTCTTCTTGAAAACACAAGATACAGAGCAGAAGAAACCAAAAACATTGACACCTTCAGCCAGGAGCTTGCTTCACTTGCAGATGTGTTTGTTAACGATGCTTTTGGTACTGCTCACAGAGCTCACTGCTCCAATGTTGGCGTAACAAAATATCTTGACACTGCAGCTTGCGGTTATCTCATCCAAAAAGAAATCGAATTTCTCGGCAATGCCGTTAACAACCCTGTGAGACCTTGCGTGGCTATTCTTGGTGGTTCTAAGGTTTCTTCAAAAATTTCTGTTATAAACAACCTTCTTGAAAAAGTTGACACCCTCATCATCGGCGGCGGCATGGCATACACATTCATGAAAGCTCTCGGCGAAGAAGTGGGTAAATCACTTCTTGAAGCTGACTATCTTGACTATGCAAAAGAGATGATGGCAAAAGCAGAAGCTAAGGGCGTGAAGCTCCTCATCCCTGTTGACACAGTTGTTGCACAGGAATTT
Organism: Clostridia bacterium; assembly: GCA_017549745.1. GTDB lineage: Bacteria > Bacillota > Clostridia > UMGS1810 > UMGS1810 > RGIG1828. Next base: position 821 of record JAFYUA010000359.1, read on the forward strand.
TCCAACGATGCTGCTCACAAAACTGTTGAAAGAGGTGGCATTGAAGCAGATTGGGAAGGTCTTGACATTGGTGAAAAGACAATTGCCCTCTACACAGATGCTATAAAAGATGCAAAAACTGTTGTATGGAACGGACCTATGGGTGTGTTTGAAATGCCCACATTTGCAAAAGGTACAAACGCTATTGCAAAAGCTCTTTCTTAAATCGACGCTACAACAATCATCGGCGGTGGTGACAGTGTTGCCGCTGTTAACCAGGCAGGTCTTGGTGACAAAATGAGCCACATCTCAACCGGCGGTGGTGCTTCGCTCGAATTCCTCGAAGGAAAAGAACTCCCCGGCATTGTTGCACTCAACGACAAATAAATTCAATCAAAACTATTGCGGGAAAGCCAACTTTCCCGCATAATTTATACCGAAAGGAAGATTATTATGAGACAGACAGTAGTTGCAGGAAACTGGAAAATGAACAAAACCCCCGCTCAGACAACTGAGCTTATCAATGAACTCAAGCCCCTTGTTGCTGCCAGCGTCAACAAATGCATTGTGTGTGTGCCCTACACTTCACTTGCAAACGCTATTGAAGCATGCAAAGGTTCAAACATCGAAGTTGGTGCACAGAACATGTATTTTGAAGAAAGCGGTGCCTACACAGGCGAAATCGCTCCCTCTATGCTCACTGAAATGGGCGTGAAGTATGTTATCATTGGTCACTCTGAACGCAGACAGTATTTTGCAGAAACAGATGAAACCGTAAACAAAAAGGTTATAAAAGCATTTGAGCATGGTCTCACTCCTATCATCTGTGTGGGCGAATCTCTGCAGCAGCGCGAACAGGGTATCACAGTTGAGCTTGTGAGCATGCAGACAAAGATTGCACTTGGTGGTCTCACAGCTGAACAGGTTAAGAAGACCATCATTGCATATGAACCCATCTGGGCAATCGGCACAGGCAAAACTGCTACAAGCGACCAGGCTCAGGAAGTGTGCAAAGCTATCAGAGACACTGTCGCCGATGTGTTTGGCAAAGATGCAGCCGATGAAGTTATTGTACAGTATGGCGGAAGCGTTAATGCAGGCAACAGCAAAGAGCTCTTTGCGAAAGAAGACATCGACGGCGGCCTCGTTGGTGGTGCAAGCCTCAAAGCACAGGACTTTTCAGTTATTGTTAACAGCTAATTCCCCGAAAGGACTAATAATATGAAAAAAAGACCCGTTCTCCTTGCCATACTCGATGGTTATGGCAAAAGTGAATTGACAGAAGGAAACGCAGTATACAGTGCAAGCACACCAATGATGGATAAAATCTTTGCATGC
>JAFYUA010000360.1 GCA_017549745.1 Clostridia bacterium
ACTTATCTTCCGGTCGGGTGAGCATGCCGCGGCACAAGCTGTCTGTATAATTCAAAGATTCATGGTCATAATAAAACATTCTGTCAAAATAGCCGGCAAACATATTTCGCAAAAATATCTTTAAAGTATGCTTTGCCTGATACTCGCGACCACGCAGCTCACTGGTGTGGTCGGCATTAAAGTTGAATTCCGTGAGCCAAAGCTCTTCACCGCCGCCGTATTCGTCTATAATATCTCGCATATCACTCGCATTTTGAAGAATTTCATCAATGGCATCCGTCTGCAGAGATTTCTTTCCAATGTAGTCGTGACAGCTTAAAATATCCATATAATCTGCAGCACCAAGCGAATAAAGACCGCGTACAAATTCTTCCTCCGCATCACGCAGACCGCCCAAAACACCGCCTACGACAATCGCCGTGGGGTCGGCTGCTTTCACAGCCTCGTAGCCTGTTTTGAGGATATCAAAGTAGTCCTCATAATTTGCTGCACGCTCAGGGTGCTCTGTATCGGTATTTACAGTAAAGTAAGGAAAAGCACCGAGACTACCCTGATCGTATTCGTTAAAAATTTCCCAATAGTGAACCTCGTCTTTCAGGCTTTCTACCATAAAAGTAACATAGTTACCAAATGCCTTTAGAAAATTCTGAAATTCTGCTTCGGAGTCTGACGCCAAAACACCCTCCTCCGTCTCAGAACGGCGGTAGGGGTATAGCTCAGGATACGCCACAGTATTCCAGTTGCCCAGACAAACTAAAGGCTCCTGACCATTTTTTCGAGCTTCCTCGAGGAATTTTGTGTGATAATCCTGAAGTGCAAGCACTCCGGCAGTTTTTTCAACTCCTGTCCACGACATCATAATACGCGTCATATTGGCACCCGTTCGCCCGCTCAGATAGGTGATTTCATCAATAAGGTCGTCATCAAAAGTCGTAGCATGAGTATTCAAGCCAAAGCTTGATTGGTTGCCCGCAGGTGAAATGGCTTCGCCTGCTCCAAGAGCGTTGACGCGCGAAAACTCTGTTGTGTCTGTCGCATAAAGAGTGCTTCCTTTTTTTAATTCTGCTTCCAACGTGTACACATCAAAAGGAAGCTCACCCATGTCGAGTGTCAGCACGGTATGACGGTTATGCACATTCACGGTGGCAGAGCCATTATAAGACTTACCGCTTGCATCAGCCGTTGCCGTCCAACTCACGGTAAGATCGCCGAGTGCGGAAACGGTCGGGTTTTCGATGTCGAAGTTCATCTTTAGCTCCTCATCGCCAAAGAAAATGTTACCTGTGTTTGCTGAGCCGATATCCAAAAATGCCTTGCGCTTATCACCCCAGGCGACGGTGATTTCCGAGATGACCACAGCTCCGTAGCCCGGGTAGTAGGAATCGTACAGGTGGTCGGAATAAACGCCGATGGTGATGTTGCGCACAGGATTTCCCCTGTCAGCAAAATAAGGGCGTTCAAGAGTGACGCTCTTTGTAATCCATGTTTCCGTTCCGCCCAATGTGATGACATCAGCCACCTCATTGGTGAGGCTCTGCGAGTCGTATTCTACTGCAAAGCGTTTTCCTTTCGTGTTGGAATCACCGTCATAATAAGTAATGCTCACCACAACATCCTGTTCGCCGGAAAGGTCGTGCATGAAAGAGTCAGCCAAATTCACATATATATTGGCGTGACCATATGTTCCGCTCAGGCCGTCTCCTGTGTCAACAGTTGCGTCCAAAAGCCAGCCTGTGATATTACCATATGTTTTAAGGCGCGGTGCAACCGCCGTGTTGCGCAGGCGAGCTATAGTGCCCTCAACAGTAGAGACCGCCGTTTCAGCTGGAAAGCTGATTGTGCAGGTGGTTTCGGACGCGCTGACAGGCAGGCATGCAAAAAGCAATTGGCATATTAAAATTAAAGATATTATTTTTTTCAACATGTTACACTCCTATTCAATCAGCATCGCCTGCGGAGGGCGGTTTCATTTGCACGCCGCCGACGTTGTTCAAAAATTTTAAGGGGGGAATCGGCAGATTCCCGTTTCAAAAGACCCTGCCGTGAGTTTTTCGTTATTTTGTCAGGTTAACCACCAGAGGTATTGCTCCGGTTAAGGAATCCCAGGCAAATACCTTTACTGTGTCATATGCTTCGCCAACAGCTGTCGGTGTAAAGTCGTGGTCTTCCTGTGCCCAATAGGTGTCTGTCAGGTCAACTGTGTGGACATCCGCATAGACAAGGGTGTTTCCGTCATCTGTGTAATACGCACAAATCAGAGTACAGCCGTCATATTCGCCTGAGGTGTTGATGATATCCGCAGTAACATTCACTTTGTCGCCGGTGCTGATAGTCCCCTCTGTTGCCGCAGTAACAGTGGCACTTAAGTTTTCCAGTGCAAAGCGTCCTGCGCCTGTTGTGAGTGTGTAGGTTTTGGCAGCATCAATTATGTTGCCTGCAGCCGATGCAGCGCTTGCGTCGATGGCAAGGGTTACTGTGCTGCCGGCTTTGAAAAGTCCTGTATTAACGGTCATTATCTTTCCATCAAATGAAAGTGTGTAGTCTGAAACTTCAACGCCGTTGATGGTTATGTGGCTTGCTATATCATTTGTTACAGCGGCAGAGAAATATATGTTGATTTTGTCTGTCTCCGCCTGAATTGAAGGAGCGCCAGTTACAGAACCGTCTCTTGCAACATAGCGGATACCTTCTACATACATGGGAGTATTTGTGTATGTTACTCTCACATTGTCAACAGCAAATGCAAGTCTTACCGGCATTACCTGCGGATCGATCACAAGCCAGCCACATTCGCTCATGTCCACATTTTGCCATGCAGTCATAACTCCGCTGTTATTTACTGTGCGCAGTTTCTTCTGGGCAGCGTCATATTCAATAGTAATAGTTGTCCAGCTATTTGTATCATTTGCCTTCGGGCTAAGGCTGAAGTTTGTAAAATTATTAATTACTGCTCCGTCGCTTGCTGCCCATTTCAAATAAAGACTGGAAGATGTATTTGAACTACTACCCGAGCCATACTCCCACAGATAATCAAAGCTCCATTTAACTATGCCCGATTCAGGCATGCCGCCCAAATCCGTCTGAGTCAAATCTCCAATGCGATAATACCTATTCTTTGTATAATCACTTTCGCCGCCTTGATAAGGTACAGCGGCATAATTCCCATCAGCCGCAGTAAACGGGTCTGTCGCAGTGTAAGGATGTGCCGAATCGCTGTGGGGCATTTTAATATAACGCGGTTCATCATATGCGTTACTATGGTATGTGCCGAAGCACAGAGCAGCAATACTTGATTTGGTGCTAACTACATCATTGTTAATCGTTCCGCCACTACCTAACTGATATATACCTGTGGCAGAATTAGTATGGGCAGTTGTAACATCCAGACCTTGTGTAGTTAAATCATCAAAATCCTCATCAATAAGTGTTTTTGTTGAAGTTGACGCTGTTTTGATAAGGTATGCAGCGTCGTCCAAAGGACGGTTGTAAGTGCTTCTGAAATCTGAGCCGAAGTCGATACGATATTCAGTACCCACACTCATTTCACCCGTCCATGTGAGTGTAACTGCAGGACCGTGAGCGCTGGCAGAATCAGCGGTGATGGGTGCTCCGCCTGTGCATGGTGTTATGGTAACCGCCGAAGCAGCAAGTGTAGAAGCCTTAACAGGCTCGTCAAACATAATGGTGGTTGTGTGGACATTGTCAGTAACGGAATCTTTTGAAGATACATAACTAAAGGTGTTGTCCTCTGTATATGTGCTGATACCCAGGTCTCCTATAAGTGGTTTATTCCCAGGTGTCACAGTAGCATTACCACCCACAATAACGCCTGCAGCGGTACTTATATCCAAGCCTGTTAATTGCTCAAGATGTGTTCCATTCAAATATCCGTCAAGAGTTTTTTTATCAAGGTCGATAATCAGCTCAACGCGGTTCCAGTTGGCCCATGACATCTGAGTGGATGTAGCACTCGTTCCCACAAAGATGCCGCTGCCAAATTTAGCAATTTGTGTTTTTGTGCTGGTATCAAGGCTTGATCCCATGCTTGATGCCAAGTAAATATATGTAGCACAAGCTGCTGGGTAAAGGTTCACGGTAACCTTAACCTTTCCTGTGGTGACAGCCGTTGGCAAAGCTGCACCTACAGAGGCAGAACTATAGAGATGAAGACCCTTTCTGCCTGATTGTGTCTCCACGGCAATGCCGTCGGTTTTGTCCGCAAATGCAAGACCTGTGCCTGTAAAGTGTGAGCTGTCAAGAGCCTCAGCACCTACCGCACGCTCAGGAATTGCACCAAAATCACAATACACGCCGTTTGCCGCGATTGCCGTCGGAGCAGCCATAGCCGGCAGGCATGACAAAATCAGCGAAACCGAAAGCAGCAAACATAAAAGTTTAGTAGTTTTTTTCAATTTAAAAACCTCCTGTTTTTATAACTTTGTATATATACACCGAGCTTTCACTCAGTAACTGACCGCTTCCACAAGAGCCCAATGCTCCGTGATGGAGTTCCACGCAAACACTTTCACTGTGTCATATGCTTTGCCTGTTGCAGTGGGGATAAAATCATAGCTTTCTTTCTTAAAATACTCAGAGCTTGTCAACGAACACGGCTGATATCTGAGCTCAACCAGAGAACGACCGTTATAGTATGCCGCAACAAATGTATAGCTTTGCGCATCAGCAATGGTGTTGATGACATCTGCATTCACAGTGACTTTATCGCCTATGCTGATAACTCCTGCGGAGTCGGCAACCACATCGACATTCAGATTGTTCAAAGCAAAGCATCCTGAGCCGATTGTCAGCGTGTAGGATTTTGCCTGAGCTATTTTGTTGCCTGCTGCCGACGCGGCATCTGCATCAATTGCCAGAGTTACCGAGCTGCCACCCTTAAAGAGCCCTGTGCTGACAGTCATAATCTTTTTGTCAGCTGACAGCTCATAGCTTGAAACGGTCGAGCCGTCTATGGTCACATGATTTGCTATATCATTTGCTACAGGTGCAGAGAAATATATTTTGATTTTCTCTGTTTCTGCCTGAATTGAAGATGAACCGGTCATTGTTCCGTCAAGTGCAACATAGCGGACACCCTCCACATAAAGAGGAGTATTCGTCCATGTTACTTTTACATTATCAACAGCAAATGACAAACGCTGCACACTTGTATTTACCGGAATCACAAGCCAGTCACAGGTGCTCATGTCCATATCTATCCAGCCACCGAGCGCATCTGCACTTGCTCCATAGCGCACCTTATGTTCGGAAGCGTTATATTCAACAACAACGCTGTTCCATTGGTTTGTATCATTGGCTTTTTGTGACATGCCGATCAGATTTGCTCCGAAGGCATTTCTGCCCTCTCCTGACCAAGTCAGAGAAACACTGCTTACCGCCGAACCGGAACCCTGCTCCCACAAATAATCGAAGCTCCAGGTGATTATGCCTGAATCGGGCATTGTGCCAAGCTCTGTTTTTGTGAGATCGCCGAGTCGGTAGTACAAGCCCTGTGAATATGTAGCATTGCTGTTCTGATAAGGCACTGCAGCATAATTTCCGTCCGACGCAGTGTATGGGTCATCAGCAACGTAGGGCCATGCAGAGTCGCTGTGTGGCATTTTAAGATATCGCGGTTCGTCATATGTGCCATCGTTTGATTTGTTAAAGCAAAGTGCCCCGGCGTCTGATGCAGCCTGATTCACATCACTTTGAACCACATGACTGTCACCACCCAGCAAATAGATTGCTGTCACAGCATTGAATCCGGTTGTTACATCAAGATTCTGAGTAGTTAAATCATCAAAGTCCTCATCAATCAGAGTCATGGTTGACTTCGACAACGGACCTGTCAGGTACGCGCCGTCATCAAGAGGTCGGTTGTAATCGCTTTTCAGACCTGAGCCGAAGTCGATTCGATATTCAGTGCCCGCACTCATTTCTCCGCGCCATGTGAGCGTAACTACAGGACCATAAGCACGGATGGCTGAAGCTGTGTATGCTTGACCGCCAACAGTTGGTTCAATAGTAACATTTGAAGCTTTCGGCAGGGTGTCGGCATTCACAGGCTCATCAAACATAATGGTGGTTGTGTGAACTCCATCATCAACAGTATCCTCTGCCGATACACAGCTAAAGGTGTTATTTTCTGTGTATGTGCTGATGCCCAGGTCACCTATAAGCGGTTTATTGGTGGTCTGGTGTTCCGGTATTGCATTGCCGCCCACAATAACCCCCTTAACAGTAGTAATATTCAAATCTGCCAAAGTTCCGATAAGCTTTCCGTTACAATATCCTGTGAGAGTTTTTGAGGCAAGATCTGCAATCAGTTCAATGCGGTTGTAGCGGTTTTGCGTCATTGCAACCGAAGAACCACTCGTGCCCAGAGTAAAATTATCACCAAACTTACCTATAGTCACATATGTACTGGTGGCAAGGCTGGAACCCATGCTTGAAGCCAGATAAACATAGGTGGCACGAGCACTGGGATAAATTGATAGAGTAACCTTTACTTTACCTGAGGTAACAACCATAGGCAAAGCCGCTCCCACAGAAGCAGAACTGTACAGATGCAGACCTTTGTTACCATCACCTGCCCTGTCCTCCACGGCAATGCCGCCTATAGTGTCTGCAAATGCAAGACCCTCGCTCATAAAGTATGAGTTGTCCAGAGCAGCAGCACCTACTTCCCTGACAGGAATGTCATCAAAATCACAATAGAAGCCGTTTGTGCCGATTGCCGCCGAAACACTCATAGCCGGCAAACAAGGCAAAATCAGCAAAGCCGAGAGCAGAAAACAAAGAAGTTTAGATGTTTTCTTCAAATTAAAACCTCCCTTTTATAAATTTTCAAATACTATTCGTCTCCGCCATAGAGAAGCACTCTGATAGGCTGAGTCGGCTTGTTGCCCGACACATCGGTTCCATACTCAACATAGCCCTTACGAACTACACCATCATGGTCATTGACCATCACACCGAAATCGAAATACAATCCCGATTTTGCAACACGCCCGGTTTCATAACGCTTAGCATTTTCCTGGTTCATCGCAGTTGCCTCAGCAGCTCCGTCCATATCCGCCGGATTCAGGAGTTCTTCCCACAAAATCCGCACTTCATAGGTTGTATAACCATCATCCGATCGAGTTACCGTTGCATCAAAAAGCTCTTTGGAAATATCCAACTGTGCAAATGAGTTGACCTCTGAGCCTGCACGGTATGTATAGGTCTTGCCGTCATCAGCAAGAGAGAGATTGTAACGTGTGAAGGATTCTGATGTGTCCAGCGTAGCAAAGCCAAGCTGAACGCAGTCACCCTTCCATGCGGCGGAGCCATTGTGTTCGGTCTGGCAATG
>JAFYUA010000361.1 GCA_017549745.1 Clostridia bacterium
CGCCAGTTCCGCATATTGCAAGGTTTGGGTGTGCTTTTGCAGCGACTCTGCAGAAATAGCAAGTATTGCTATTTCGAAGCCCAAGCAGAAAAAGCATACCCAAACCTGCGAAGTGCACTGCCTGCTAAACAATAATTTATCGGTCGCGTTAATATCCAAATTCATTTTGGGTGCGCGTTTTAAAATACTTGTAAATGTGATAGGAGTTTTACTGTGAATATACTTGCAATTGGCGATATCTTCGGTCAGTGCGGAGTTGAGCACACCTCGTTTGTGCTCCAAAGCTTACTGGCTGAGGAAAACATAGATTTTTGTATAGCAAATGCTGAGAACACATCGGGCACAGGCATCACCCGTCGTGACTATGACGAGCTCACCGATGCAGGAGTCGATGCGTTCACCCTCGGCAATCACACCTTTGGCAAAAAGGATGTACTTTCACTCTTTGAATCAGAAAGTAACATCATCCGCCCTGCCAACTATAGCGCGGCGGCACCCGGCAAAGGCTCGGTTGTGCTCTCTTGCAAGGGCAAAAAGATAGGTCTTATAAACCTCATGGGCCGTGTGGACATTGGCGTGGCTCTCGATTGCCCTTTTGCTGCAGCCGATAGAGAGATTGAAGCGCTGAAAGAAAAGTGCGATTTTGTGGTTGTGGATTTTCATGCAGAGGCAACGAGTGAGAAAATAGCCATGAGATATCATCTGGATTCTAAGGCCTCAGTCCTCTTTGGCACTCACACCCATGTGCAGACCGCCGACGAGATGGTCACCCCCTCAGGCATGGGCTATATAACTGACCTTGGCATGACGGGCGCCGAAGATTCTGTGCTTGGTGTGAAAAAGGAGATAATCCTCAAGCGCTTCACCACAGGTGTGCCCCAAAAGTTTGAATATGCCACAGGCAGAGCAAAGCTTTGCGGTGCGGTGTTTGCCATAGATGACACCACCAATCGCTGCACGGCAGTAAAAAGAATAAATGTAAGGTGATAAACCATGAAAAAAATCATCAGAATCATATCCATAATATTGATGCTTGCTGTTGCCCTTTGCGCTTGTTCATCAAATAAGACCGATTCTGTTTCAAAAACAGACGATACAGAGGACTACAAAAACGGCGGTAGCATAAAGATGGGCTGCGTGCCTGTTGACACTCTCAACCCGCTTGTCACAGTTCACTCATCAGTTGCCGATTTTCTGTCGCTTGTGTATGAGGGGCTTTTTGTGACTATGCCCGACCTCACCGCGCAGGGCGTGCTTGCCACAGAATATGTGGCATCTGATGACAACACAGTGTACACCATCAGGCTCAAGGGCGGAGTCACCTTCCATAGCGGCAAGCCTTTTGGCGCCGAAGATGTGGTGGCGACTCTTTCATACATTTCAATGTATGGCGGCAAATATTCCACAGTGACGGATAACATTGCCGCATACACTGCCCCCTCTGCTGACACGGTAATCATCACTCTCAAGACCCCCGTTGCCGATTTTGCCAACACGCTCGACTTCCCCATATTGCCCGCGGGGCTCACTGCCGATGCGTTTGCGCCATCCAATGCATATTTTGTGCCTGTGGGCACAGGCATGTATGCCTATGACAGTGCCGCGCAATATAAAAACATATATCTCAAAGCCAACACCTCGTGGCACAACCCTAAAAAAAGACCTCACATCGACAAGATAGATGTGGAAATCCTCTCCGATGAGGACACCGTCATTTCTGCATTTGATGCAGGCGCAATCGACATCATCACCACCTCGTGGCGAAACGGCGCCGAGATGAATCTCACCTCAAGCCTTTACAAAACCTATGAAACCTCGCAAAACAAATTCACCTTCATGGGCATAAACACCGCCTCGGCAGCTTTTGACACTAGCGAAGAGCGCAGAGCCTTTGCAGGGAAAATCGACGCCGAAAAGCTTTGTGATGACATCATGCTCGGCAGTGCCGAGGTTGCACGCTCGCCTGTGCGCGAGGGTGTGTACTTTAACACCGATGACAACAAGCTTGCCAAGAGCGAAGCGACTGCAGATGATGAAAACAAAGAAGACTACATCCTCATGCTTTTATACAATTCATCAAGCAAGACCAAGGAGCGCCTTGCGCTTGCACTCAAGCATCGCCTCAGCATGGCGGTAGTCAAGGCAGAGCTTGACCCACAACCGTTTGAAATGTATCTTGCCAAGGTTGCAAATTGTGAATATGATTTGTATGTAGGAGAGGTGAGCGTGGATAACGCCGCCAACCTTGAGTTCATGTTTGGCGAGGCGCGCAGCTATCAGAATGTGTGCTGCTATCAGAGCAGCGAGCTTGCCACCTTGGTGTCCAACCTCAACAGAATGTCGGGCAAGGAGCACAAAAGCGTAGCTTGGGAAAATTTTGAAAAATATTATTATGACAATGCATTTCAGGTGCCCTTGTATTTCACAAAAGGCGCAGTGTATGTCAACAAAACCATAAGCGGCGATCTGAAGCCCAATCTTTCATCAATGCTCTATGGATTTGAAGAATTATATATAGAAAACAAATAAATATTGAACTCAAAAAGTGCACAAAAACAGGAATGGTTTTTGTGCACTTTTTACGAAATTTAATAAAAAAGCCCATATCGCAAAAAATGGGCTTTTTTTTATGCCAAAAACCCTTGCAAAATCCTAAAAAATGGTTTATAATCAATAAAAAGTGGTGAAAAGTGGTTCGAAATGGTAAAAAGTGGTAAATGTTTCGGACTTTACACAAGAAAGGAAGTGAAAAATGTGTTCAGCGGAGAATATCAACACACTCTCGACGCCAAGGGCAGAGTAATCATGCCCGTCAAATTCCGTGAATCTTTGGGCGAAAGCTTTGTTGTAACCAGAGGTCTTGACTCCAATCTCCTTGTCTATGATATGACCGAATGGCAAAAATTCTATGAAAAGCTGAGCACACTTCCTCTCTCGAACAAAAATTCGCGTAACTTTTCCCGTTATTTTCTCGCCAGTGCCACCGAATGTGAGATGGACAAGCAGGGCAGAGTGCTTATTCCTCAGCCGCTAAAAGAGGCTGCAAATCTTTGCAAGGACATCACCATCATAGGCAACGGCAACAAGCTCGAAATATGGGATACTGCCACATGGAATGACCATATCAACTCTATCGACACCGATGAGCTTGCCGACAATCTGTGTGAATGCGGCATAATGATATAAGGGGAGAATTTTTAGTGGAATTCAAACATGTTTCTGTGCTTTTGGGCGAAGCGGTAGACGGTCTTGCCATAAAGAGTGGCGGCATCTATGCCGACGGCACTCTCGGCGGAGGCGGCCATAGCTATGAGATAGCATCGCGTCTTTCACCCGATGGAAGGCTCATCGGTATTGACCGCGATCTTGAGGCAATAGCGGCTGCCAAAAACAGACTCTCGCCATTTTCAAATGTGACCTATGTTCATTCAAACTTTGCAGACATAAAAGCCATATTGGCTGATCTTGGCATCTCAAGCATAGACGGTGCAGTCATTGACCTGGGAGTTTCGTCATATCAGCTCGATTGCGCCGAGCGCGGCTTTTCATATATGGAGGATGCGCCTCTTGACATGCGCATGGATTCCACAGCCGAGCTGAGCGCATATGATGTGGTAAATACATATTCCAAAGAAGCTCTCACCAAAATCTTCTATGAATATGGTGAGGAGCGATTTTCAAAAAAGGTGGCAGAGCTCATAGCCGAGCAGCGTGCCATCGCCCCCATAGCCACAACCTTAGAGCTTGTGGAAATCATCAAAAAAGCTATACCTGAGAGATTTCGCCAAAAGGGCTCACACCCTGCCAAAAGAATTTTTCAGGCTATCCGCATCGAGGTCAACAGTGAGCTTGAGCCTCTCAAAGATGCGCTATGTGATTTTTTTGATGTGCTCTCTCCGGGAGGAAGGCTCTGTGTCATCACTTTCCATTCTCTTGAAGATCGCATAGTAAAGCAAACCTTTGCATCCTTTGCCAAAGGGTGCACCTGCCCGAGGGATTTCCCCATCTGTGTGTGTGGCAACAAGCCCCGCGGCAAGGTGATAACAGGCAAACCCATTCTTCCGAGTGAAGATGAAATCAATATAAACAAAAGATCCAAAAGTGCTAAATTGCGTATTTGTGAAAAATTTTAATGAGGTGAAATAGTTGGCCGGCAGATACTACGACGGTACATCCGCATATAAAATTGAACAATATGAATTTTACACTCAGCAGGTGCAACAAAAGCAGGAGGCGCAAAAGAAAAACCGCTCTCGTCAGAGCGTACTTAGCCGCAAAAAGCTTGTTGCAATTGCGAGTGGTGTATTTGTCGTTGCTGTATTATTTCTCTACCTCAATGTAGTGCTCATGCAGACATCAGCTCAATTTGCAGCTGTGACAAGAGAGCTTGAGGACATGAAGATGCGCAATGCCCAGCTTGCCTTTGATGTGGCATCAGGTGTAGACCTTGCAGTGGTAGAGGCAAAGGCAAAGAATGAATATGGAATGCAAAGACCCGAGAGCCATCAGAATGTGTATGTTGCTGTGAAGCAGAGCGACTATGCCGAAGCCTTCACAGCATCAGAATCCCGACCGGGTATTGTTGACAGTATGATAGACAGTCTCAAAGCGTTTTTGGCATATATCGGATGATTTGCAAATATACTGAAATGTGCAGCCTGATATATTAAAAGCGCTCAGAGGAAAATAAATCTTGTATCACCGCCTTTTTGTGCTTTGCCCAAAAAGGCTTGCTTTTTCATTGAAGGAGTATATTCATGAAGAGAAATACCGTTGCCAGTGTTCAGCATCGAATAGTAACAATTCTGGTAGGAGCAGTCGTGCTTATGGGGCTGCTTCTGGTTAGAGTGGGCTGGATTCAGGCAATAGACGGCAAGCAATACAGCCGCGAGGCGGCAATGCAGCAAACCAAGGACATGGCAATAAGCTCAAAGCGCGGCACTATATATGACCGCAACATGAAGCCTCTGGCTCAGAGCTCGTCGGCTGAGACGGTCACCGTCAATCCTGCGGCAATCCGCGAGGTGGGCAAGACCAACGAGGTTGCCACAGAGCTTGCGTCAATTCTGGGAATGGACAAAGACAAGGTCTATTCGTATCTTGCAAGAGATTCCAAATATGAAATTATCAAAAAGCGCATCGACAGAGACCAGGCAGCCGCCATCAGAGACAAAAAGCTCGCAGGTGTCACCTTGGTGGAGGATTTCAAAAGGTACTATCCAGGCGGCACTCTCGGCGCCCATGTCATTGGCTTTGTGGGTGAAGACAATCAGGGCCTTGCAGGCATAGAAATGATATATGAAAACTATCTCAAGGGTCTGCCCGGCAAGATAATCACAGCTCAGAATGCAGCGGGCACCAATATGCCCTATGAATATGAAAAATACATCGACCCCGAAAACGGAGTCAATGTGGTGCTCACACTCGATGAGGTTGCTCAGCGCAAAGCAGAGGACGCTCTCAAAAAAGCGGTGGAAAATTATGATGTGCGCAATGGCGCCGCATGCATAATCATGGGAGCCAAGACGGGCGAAATCCTCGCTATGGCCACATACCCCACCTTTGACCTCAACGATGCCTACACGATAGTAGACGAAAAGCTCAGAGAAGAGATAAAAGCAATTGAAGACGACAAGGAGCGCCAACAAAAAGCCTCCGATGCGCTCAACAAGCAGTGGCGCAACAAAGCCGTGGTGGATTCCTACGAGCCAGGCTCCACCTTCAAGGCTATGGTTGCCGCAATGGCGCTCGAAGAAAACCTTGTGAGCCTCAATGAAAACTTCGTGTGCACAGGCTCTGTGCATGTGGCAAACTATAACATAGGCTGCTGGAACAGAAACGGCCACGGCACCGAGACCTTTGTGCAGGGCGTGTACAATTCGTGCAATCCTGTGTTTATGTCTATCGGTTCGCGCCTTGGCACTTCAAGATTTTACAAATACTACAAAGCATTCGGCTTTGGTGCCACCACAGGCTTCGACCTGCCGGGTGAGGCGGCGGGTGTGTTCCATTCGCTTGACCGCTTCAACGAGGTAGAGCTTGCCACTGCGTCATTTGGTCAGGGCTTCATAGTGACCCCCCTCCAGCTTGTGACCGCATATTCGGCAATAACCAATGACGGCACCATGGTAAAACCCCGACTCATCAAGGCTTTAGTCGATGATGATGGAAATGTTATAAAAAATTATGAACCGGAAATAATAAGACAGGTGGTAAGCAAAGAAACTGCCAACACTGTGTGTCAGATTTTGGAGGGTGTAGCATCTGAGGGCACCAGCAAAAACGCCTACATCGAAGGCTACCACATTGCCGGCAAGACGGGCACAAGTGAAAAAACCCCCCGTGGCAACGGCAAATATGTGGCATCATTTGTAGGCTTTGCACCTGCCGATGACCCCGAGGTGATTTGCCTCATCATGCTCGACGAGCCCATGGGCTCGTCATACATGGGCGGTCAGATTGCCGCACCTACCTTCAAAGAAATTATGAGCGATGTGCTCATACATATGCAGATAGAAAACGACAGCAAGCAGGACTACATCTTCGTGCCCTCTATTGTGGGTCAAAAGCTTGGCGATGCCAAAAAGGCTCTCACCGATGCCGGCTTCAAATACACCGTGCGCGGCGAGGGTGACACTGTGGTTGCGCAGAGTCCCGGAGTGGGCACTGCTTTGGGCAATAACTCTATCGTGATTATCTACACCGAAGAGGTGGCAGAGGATTATGTCACTGTGCCCGACCTCAACGGATATTTTGCATCTGATGCCAATCAGATTCTCATAAATTCCGGCCTCAACATGAAGGTGACAG
>JAFYUA010000362.1 GCA_017549745.1 Clostridia bacterium
GTCTCTTTAAATACCTTTTGCAGATGCTTCAAAAAGCACTTTTCTATGACACCGTCGCAATACAGGAAAAACAATTTGTAAACAAGTGTTATAATTTATAAATTTTATTTTGCTTCATATATTCTGAGGGAGTTGTCCCTATTTTTTCTTTGAATAGTCTGCAAAAATGATATGGGTTTGAAAATCCGCATTTTTCTGAAATTGTGTTTATCTTTAGAATTCCTTCGGAAAGCATTTGTTTGGCTATATTTAACCGTGTATCTATAATATATTGTTTTGGTGAAATTCCATATACTTTTTTGAATTGCTTTCTGAAATATTCCTCATTTAAGTGACAAGCTTTTGCCAATGTTTCATTTGTGATTTCAGAAGAAAAATTATTTTCTATAAATTCAATTGCACTTGACAATGGATTAGAAATACTGCTTTTTGAATTTGAAATATGATAAAGCATATTGTAAAAAAATCCCATTATCAATAATCGATTTTTTCTGTGAACAAAAGCGCTTTTCAGGTGTTCAAATTCTTTGGCTACTGCTGCAATGTTTTGTGTTGGCACAATGGTTATGGTGTCACATAAAAATCCTTCGCACTCAAAATTTATCACAGGGAATAATCCGTCTTTGTCACCATGTATCTGGTAGGTTTGCCCTTTGGGCAGTATCACAACATTATGCTTATTGGACACAAAGGTTTTCTTGTTGTGTGTATATGTTATTTGCCCATCAGTGGTAAAAGATAATCCATAGCAGCTGCGATTATTCGTTGTGTCTCGTCTTCCTCTGGGGGAGTGTATAGTTACAACAGACAGTATTTCTTTAATAACAATATTTGTCAAATCCATATATCATCACCGAAGCTATGATACCATAAACATTAACAAATATCAATGAAAAAAGAAGAAAATTATCCAAAAACATCAATTCTATACCACTTTAAGCATTGAATACTTCAGGTGGATTTTATATAATTTATGTAAGATATATGTATTTGGGAGGTTAGTATTTATGGATTTCACAAATAAAACGGCAATATCAACTGGAGCTGCTTCTGGCATGGGGCTATTGTTTGCACAAAACTTTGCTGCTCTGGGTGGCAATGTTGTTATGTGTGATGTGAACGAAGCTGTGCTTGAAGAAAAAGTGGCACAAATCAACGCCAATGGAAAGGGAAAAGCCATTGGTATAATCTGCGATGTTCGTGATTATAATCAGGTTTGTAGTGCCAGAGATAAGGCTGTTGAAGCTTTCGGGAAAATCGACATCGTTGCTAATTTTGCTGGAGGTACAGCAGTAAGAATGAGAAAGGTTGACCCAAAGCTCCACGGCGAGTTCCCCGATGTGCCTATTGATGTATATGATTGGGGAATTGATGTCAATTTAAAAGGACCGTTTTATTTTGCCCATGCAGTGCTTAAACAAATGAGAGAGCAAAAAAGCGGACTCATAATAAACATTGGTTCTATAACCGGCATGGAGGGTGATGGATATGGTATGGATTATCCAACATCAAAAGCCGGTCTGATGTTTGGTCTCACAAAATCCATTGCACAATATGGTGCCAAATATAATGTAAGATGTGTCTGTGTTTCTCCTGGACCGGTTCTCACAAGAGAAAATATGGCAAACATGAAAACTCTTCTTGGCAGGGCTGCACAGCCTCAGGAAATAATCGATTTATGCCTGTTCATTGCTTCTGAAAAAGGACAATTCATAAACGGGGAAAACATCATGATAGATGGCGGAAGAAATGCAATGGGAAGGTGGAATTAAAATGGAAAAAACATTTTTGAAATACGACAAAGTCCTTCTTACTGTAATGGTTCAAGCTGATAATCCTGACAGAATAAAGGAGCTTATGAGTAAATCTTTGTTAAATGGTGCGGAAGGCTTTGGCATGCAATTTGAAAGATTGCACA
>JAFYUA010000363.1 GCA_017549745.1 Clostridia bacterium
ATGATAGAAATGCTCAAAGAAGCATCTCGCCCACGCCTTTTTGTTGGTGAAGAACGCATAGAAGAAATCAAAGAGCTTATTGCCACCAATGACAGAGCCAAAGGCTGGTATAAACAGGTAGAAACCCAGTGTGAAGGCTATCTTGTTCAGGAACCGATTCCGTTTGAACTTGAAACAGATGGCGGGTTGACCAAGGTTACGGCCAGAGAAGAAATGCTTATGCGTCTGTCTTTTATGTACAAAATCACAGGCGACGAAAAATATGCCGAAAGGGCATGGCGTGAAATGGAGCATTTCTCAACTTTCCGCAATTGGGGTAGAAAGTACCTCAATGTTGCAGGCATGCTAACCGCTGCCGCAACGGGTTATGACTGGCTCCATGATTGGCTCAGCGATGAACAGAAAAAAGTTATTGCCGATGCTATTGTGAATAAAGGTCTTATCAAAGCAAAAAAAGATTTCTCAGGTCAGTTTGACACTCCCACATATGTTCGCAATCAAGATAACTGGGCAATAATCTGTAATGCGGGCATTATGATGGCTTGTCTTGCCATTGCCGATGAGGGTGAGGAATATGCAGAAATTTGTGCCGATGTATTTGAAAGTGCAGCTATGGCATTTGAATATCCGCTTAAAAGCTTTGCTCCCGACGGTGGCTGGCGTGAAGGACCCATGTATTATCTCTACATGGTAAAATCGCTCCAAAGAGTTCTTGCGTCTCTTGACAACACTCTCGGCACCACCTTTGGATACACCGAAGCTCCGGGATTCAAGCATGCCGGTTGGTATGCTATAGATATGTGCGGACCTAATGGTAACAATCCTATGGGAGACACAGGTGCTCCTGCAAAGGGAGGCAAAGGCTCTCCATCAATCCAAGGCGGTCAGGCCTTCTGGTGGTCCGATTACTTTGAAGAACCCGAGCTTACTTTGGCATATCTTGTGCACAAGGATGCTTTTGAAAATTGTTACGAAGGTCTCACAGAGCTTCTTTGCATCAATCCCGAATATATGCAGGGCGAGGCAGCGCCGATGCCTCTTGATGCCAAATATGACTATATTGAATATGTGGCTATGAGAGGCAATAACTGGCAGACGGATTCCCGAAATGCGATGTGGGCCTCGTTCCATGGCGGTATCAACAACTTCGGTCACGGTCACAATGATGCCGGTACATTTGTGTTTGATGCTCTTGGTGAGCGTTGGGCGACAGATATTGGTTCCGATAGCTATTCGCTTCCTGATTGGGGTGCAAGCAACGGTAAATACTATGCAGTACGTGCCGAAGGGCACAATGTGTGTGTTATCAATCCTGATGACGGCTTCGACCAACTCCCCTCCACCGAGATTGCACCTATTACTGACTATGCAAGCCATGGCACCCGCGGGAGTTATGCAGTGCTCGACCTCACATGCGCATATTCTCATCAGGCAACAAGTGCAAAAAGAGGTTTCTCCACTATGGATGGTCGTCAGAGCCTCACAATTCGCGATGAATTCAGCCTAAAAGAAGCAAACTCCGAAATTTATTGGTTTATGCATGCCCCGGTGGATGATATTCAGGTGTTTGACACATATGCCATTCTCACATCTAACGGCAAACAACTGAGAGTGGATTTTGTCACCTCGGG
>JAFYUA010000364.1 GCA_017549745.1 Clostridia bacterium
CCCTATCGCAACCGTAGTGTGGAAGAAAACCTTGACCTTTTCCGCCGCATGACCGACGGCGAATTTGCCGACGGTGAGAGAGTGCTCAGAGCCAAGATTGACATGGCATCAGGCAACATGAACATGCGCGACCCTGTCATATATCGTGTGCTCCATGCTCACCATCATCGCACAGGCGACAAGTGGTGCGTATATCCCATGTATGACTTTGCACACCCCATCTCCGACACTGCCGAGGGTGTTACCCACAGCCTTTGCTCTCTTGAGTTTGAAGACCACCGTCCTTTGTATGACTGGTTCCTCAAGGCTTGTGATTTCGAGACTCCCTCGCGGCAGATAGAGTTTGCACGCCTTAATCTTACCAACACTCTCACAAGCAAGCGCAAATGCTTAAAGCTTGTGCGTGACGGCATTGTAGACGGTTGGGACGACCCCCGCATGTCCACCATAAGCGGCATGAGAAGAAGAGGCTACCCCGCGGCTGCACTGCTTGATTTTGCAGACAGAATCGGCGTTGCCAAGTCGTTTAGCGTGGTAGATTTTCAGATGCTTGAGCACTGCGTGAGAGAAAATCTCAATCAGAACGCTCCCAGAGCTATGGCGGTGCTCCACCCCCTCAAGGTGACAATTGCCAACTATCCCGAGGGCGAAAGCGAGCTTTTGCCTGTGGAAATTAACCCCAACGACGAAAGCGCAGGCACCAAAAATATAAGCTTCTCCAAAAACATCTACATCGAGCGTGATGACTTTATGGAAGTGCCCGTGAAAGGCTACAAGCGCCTCACACCCGACAACGAGGTTCGCCTCAAAGGCGCATATTTCATCAAGGTGTCAGATATTGTGAAAGACGAAAATGGCGAAGTGACCGAGCTCATCTGCACCTATGACCCTGCTTCAAAGGGTGGCAATTCACCCGACGGCCGCAAGGTCAAGGGCACTATTCAGTGGGTAGATGCGGGCAATTGCGCCAATGCAACTGTCAACATGTATGACAAGCTCTTCCTCACCTCAAACCCTGGCGACCTCGACGAATATCTTGACAATCTCAACCCTGAGTCACTCGTGGTGCTCAAAGATTGCAAAATTGATGCCGACCTTGCTGATGCAAAAGTGGGCGAGTGCTTCCAGTTTATGAGAAACGGCTACTTTGCAGTGGACAAATACTCCACCGAGGAAAACCTCATATTCAACCTCACAGCCACACTCAAGGATTCATTTAAGATGCCTGAGGCGAAATAAGACTATGGGAGAGAAAAAAGCAAAAAAACAAACTCCCGTGCCCACTCAGTGCGAAATGTGTGCATATTATGACTATGACGAAGAGTGGGAGGAGTATGTGTGCTCGATGGATATGGACGAGGACGAAATGGTCAGGTTTTATGAAAGCCGCACGAGTTGTCCGTATTTCAAATTTTATGATGAGTACAAAATGGTAAGAAAACAGAACTGAATTAAAAAAGGCTACAGAGAAAAATTATCTCTGTAGCCTTTTAAGTTTTATATATTTCTTCTTTGCAAATCTGTAAGCAGCGGCAAAAATCTTTCGCAGGCAATGCCTTCGTTGATGCTTTGACCTATTGCATAGGAATATGTAGCACATTTGTGGATAAAGTCGGTGGCAAATTCAACCGCTTCAAACACCGTTTTGCCAATGGTGATCAGACCGCATATGAGCGATGCAAAGGTGTCGCCCGTGCCTGTGAAATATTTTGGAATCAGCTCCGATGAATATTTTTGCATTTTGCCGCCCTGATACACAATGTTGCTTATGTGATTTTGGTCTTTGCAGCCTGTGAGCACTATGCTTTTTGCGCCAAGGCCTGTGAGTGTGCGGCAGATTAGCTCAAGGGTGGCATCGTCGGGCTTTTCGCCCACATAGTCCATTGCGCAAAGCTTGCACGCTTCGGTGAGGTTGGGGGTGATGATGTCTGCCACGGCTGCAAGGCGCTTCATTTTGGCGCACATTGCGTCGGTGTAGGTGGTGTAGATTTCGCCGTTGTCACCCATCACAGGGTCTATCACCACCTTGGTGGTGCTGCCTTTAAAATCATGTATGAATCTTTCCACTGTGTCAATCTGCTTTTCAGAGCCAAGGAAGCCTGAATATATGCAGTCAAAGCTGAGCTCCATTTTCTTCCAGTTGATGGCAAACTGCTCCATCTGCTCAGTGCAATCTTCAAAGAAATATTCACTGTAGCCTGTGTGATTGGAAAGCAGTGCCGTGGGCATTACACAGCAGTTGATGCCAAGGGCTGAGATGATGGGCAGGGCAGTGGTGAGCGAGCAGCGGCTTGCGCCCGACAAGTCGTTGATTGCTGCAATGCGATATCCTTTGTTCATTCTCCTGCCCTCCTTGGTATAATACTAATTGATATTTTAGCAGTTGGCGCGGATATTGTCAACGGCAATTTTGATTAAATTTTGCCGCTGCTTGCCTTGATTTTATGATGCATATGGTTTATAATATGAAATGATTATAAATTTAAAGGATGAAACATGATGAAAATAGCTGTTCTTGATTCGGCAACTCTCGGTGCCGACCTCGACCTTTCACCGCTTGGTGAGCTTGGTGAAGTGAAGTGCTACACCCACACCACCGCCGACGAGACTCCTGAGCACTGCAAAGAAGCTGATGTGCTCGTTCTCAACAAAGTGAAGATAAACAAGTCCACCTTGCCTGACCCAGGCAGCGTGAAGCTCATTTGCATTTTTGCCACAGGCTATGACAATGTGGACATCACATATTGCAACGATAAGGGGATAGCCGTGTGCAATGTGGTTGGCTATTCCACCGATTCGGTGGCTCAGGTCACTGTGGCAATGGTGCTCTACCTTGCCAATAACCTGAGGGCTTTCACCCGTCATGTGAGCAGTGGTGACTACACTCGGGCAGGGGTGGCAAACTACCTGGAGCCTACCTACAATGAACTCAGGGGCAAAACCTGGGGCATAGTGGGCTGCGGCAACATCGGCAGTGCAGTGGGTAGGGTGGCAAAGGCGCTTGGTTGCAAGGTGCTTGCCAACAAGCGCACCCCAAGCAGCGAATTTGAAAATGCCGACATTGATACCTTGTGCAAAGAGTCTGATATCATAACCATACACACGCCGCTTTCGGATGCCACCAGAGGTCTCATTGGCAAAGAGCGCATTGCTCTGATGAAGAAAAATGTCATCATAGTAAATGTGGCGCGCGGTGCAGTTACCGACGAAGCCGCAATTGCCGAGGCCGTAGCAAATGGTGATATTGGCGGCTTTGGAGCCGATGTATATTCCGCAGAGCCGTTTGATGCGAGCCATCCGTTCAGCGCCATCATGCACATGGACAATGTGTGCCTCACTCCCCACATGGCATGGGGTGCCCACGAGGCAAGGCAGCGTTGCCTTGATGAAATCATCAAAAATATAACTGCATTCACATGCGGAGAAAAAAGGAACAGGGTAGATTAATTATGATTTTTGATACACATGCTCATCTCAACGATGAACGCTTTGATGGTGTGCGCGATGAGCTCATCGCGTCACTTCCCCAAAACGGAGTGGGGGCATATTGCGAAATAGGCTTTGATGTGCCAAGCTCGCGTAGGGCGCTTGAGCTTGCCTGTAAATATGATTTCGTTTATGCCGCGGCTGGAGTTCACCCGCATGACACCGACCATCTCACCGAATCAGACATGGACTCGGTGGCAGAGCTCTGCCGCCAATCCAAGGTGGTGGCTCTTGGCGAAATAGGGCTTGACTATTATTATGATAATTCTGCGAGGGAAAATCAGCGCCGTTGGTTTGACGCTCAGCTTTCGCTTGCCCAGGAGCTTGACATTCCCGTTGTCATTCACACCCGCGATGCCATGGCTGACACCATCGACATATTAAAGGCTCACAAGGCAAACACAGGCATCATTCACTGCTATTCGGGTAGCGTGGATTCAGCGCGCATTTTGCTCGGACTTGGCTGGTACATTTCATTTGCGGGCCCTCTCACCTTCAAAAACGCAACCACTGCGCTTGATGTGGCAAGGTTTGTGCCCGATGACCGTATGCTAATCGAGACCGACAGCCCCTATCTTGCCCCCGTGCCTTACCGCGGCAAGACCAATTGCCCTATATATGCCGAGGAGGTGGCAAAAAAGATAGCAGAGCTCAGAGGTACAAGCTTTGCAAGCATTACCGACCTCACCTTTGCCAATGCAAAAAAGGTGTATGGTATTGAATAATGTATAATTTTGTGATAAACTGTATTATCAGCACAAAAATACTTAAAATGGAGAAATAACATGAAAAAATTTTTAAAACTTTCTATGATGGTGATGCTTGTTTTTATTCTGTCGTCGACTATGGTATACTCTTTCTCGGATACAAGTGATAAAAACATAGATTTTCTTACGGGCAAGGGAATTATCACAGGCTACGAGGATGGAAGCTTCAAGCCCGAAAACCCTATTTCAAGAGCAGAGTTTTCCACGGTTATGTGTCGCGCACTGGAGCTCGTAGATTATGCCCAAACCTTAAAAAACGAGCAGATGTTTGCCGATGTTC
>JAFYUA010000365.1 GCA_017549745.1 Clostridia bacterium
ACCACCTGCAGCTGCTTTCGCGCGGCGGGGCGGTACACATCACACGCGGCAAGAAGCGGGCGCTTGCCCTGCTTTTTTAATAGGCCGCCTATCTTGGCAGATGTGGTGGTCTTACCTGCGCCCTGCAAACCAACCATCATTATGACGGTGGGTGATTTGGAAGAAAAGTTGATTTTTTTGGCTTCGCTTCCCATGAGGGCGGTGAGCTCTTCATTAACTATCTTGATGACCTGCTGACCTGGGGTGAGGCTTTCGAGCACGCCTGTTCCCAGTGCCTTTTCGGAAACGGAGCTTATAAAGTCTTTGACAACCTTGAAGTTGACATCGGCCTCGAGCAGTGCGAGCTTGACTTCGCGCATGGCTGCCTTGAGGTCTGCTTCGTTGATTTTGCCTTTGCCTCTGAGTTTTTTGAAGGTCTGCTGGAGTTTGTCTGCAAGATTTTCAAAAGCCATGGCGCTGCTCCTTTCTTATATTTTACTGCGAATATCAGTCAGTGCACTGTACACTCTTTCGTCAGTGACCGACTCTGATTTGAGAATTTGCTCTATCGAATCAAGCGAGCGCGATATTTCCACGAATCGGTCCATAAGGCAGAGTCTTGATTCGAGAGAAAGAATTTCTTTCTCTCCGCGACGGATATTGTCATACACTCCCTGACGCGTGATGCCCACGGCAGATGCTATCTCTGAAAGAGACATATCTTCCTGATAATACATCTCGAGAATTTCGCGCTGCTTGTCACCAAAAAGATTGCCGTAAAAATCAAGAAGGTATGCAACCTGTAAATTTTTCATCAGCTTTCCCCCTTTGGCGACAGTGTAAAGCAAATCGCTTTACACACATATGATAATATATTTTTGCTCATTTGTCAACAAAAATTATACAAAAAAACAAAGATAAAGCACTTTAGTTAAAAAATCGCTTTATCTTTGAGGTTTTTTGGTGATATTTTCTTTATAAATTAAACCATATATCTCCGAAAGTTGGGCTTCGCCTGCGGCTGCAGAGACTTTCTCCGATATATGCTTTAATTTTTTATTCAAATAGCGCCTTTGCAAAATCAGCGGGTGCAAAATCCTGCAGGTCATCTATGCCCTCGCCCACACCCACGAGCTTAACGGGAATGTTTTGCTCATGCGAAATGGCAAGCACAATGCCGCCCTTGGCACTGCCGTCGAGCTTGGTGAGAACGAGACCGCTGATGGATGCAGCTTCGGAGAACAGCTTTGCCTGATTGACCGCATTCTGACCTGTGGTGGCATCGAGCACGAGAAGAGTCTCCACCGATGAATCGGGAAGCTCGCGCTCAATGATGCGCGATATCTTGGCAAGCTCATCCATGAGGTTTTTCTTGTTGTGGAGTCTGCCTGCAGTGTCAAGAATGATAATATCACTTCCACGCGATTTAGCAGCAGCGATTGTATCAAACACAACCGACGCAGGGTCGGAGCCTTCCTGATGCTTCACTATTTCAACACCCGAACGGTCTGCCCATATCTGAAGCTGGTCGATTGCCGCGGCGCGGAAGGTGTCGGCAGCGCCGAGGATAACCTTTTTGCCGCCTTGCATATAGCGCGCGGCAAGCTTGCCAATTGATGTGGTCTTGCCCACACCGTTTACACCAATGACCATTATGACCGCAGGCTTTGTTGATGTGTTGATGGTGTTGTCATTTTTGCAAAGAAGCTCTGCCACTATCTCTTCAATGGCACCTTTGACCTGCTCGGTCTCGGTGATTTTGTTTTCTTTGACCTTTTTGCGAAGCTCACCTATGATATATAGCGAGGTGTCTACGCCCACATCTGCCATGATGAGAGCTTCTTCGAGCTCTTCAAAAAGCTCTTCGTCTACCTTTTTGAACACAGAGAGCACATTGTCGAGCTTGGAATTGAAAGAGTCGCGGGTTTTGGAGAGTCCGTCTTTGAGTTTGGCAAAAAAACCTTTTTTTAACATTGTTAATTATATTCCTCCAAATCTTCAAACTTGAGCTTGAGAAGCTTAGATACACCCTTTTCCTGCATGGTTACACCATACATGATGTCGGCGGCTTCCATGGTGCCTCGACGGTGGGTTACCACTATGAACTGAGTTTTGCGGCTGTATTTTTTGATGTAGTCGGCAAAACGATATACATTGTTGTCATCGAGGGCTGCTTCAACCTCGTCGAGTATGCAAAACGGAGTGGGGCGAACTTCGAGCACCGAAAACAGGAGCGCAATGGCCGAGAGCGCACGCTCGCCGCCCGAGAGAGCCATCATGTTCTGCAGTTTTTTGCCTGGGGGCTGCACCTCGATGTCGATGCCGCTTTCGAGGACATTGTCGGGGTCGGTGAGCGAGAGTCTGCCCGTGCCGCCGCCGAAAAGTGCCTTGAACACTATGTCAAACTGAGAGCGTATAATCTCAAAGCTTTCCTTGAACTGACGCACCATTATGGTCTGCATTTCTTTGATGATGTCCTCAAGCTTTTTCTTGGTTTCATCAAGGTCGGCTTTCTGAGCAGAAAGGAAGTCGAAACGCTCTTTGACCTCTTTGTATTGCTCAATGGAGTCGATGTTGATGTTGCCAAGGGCCTTTATCTGAGCGCGCAGTGATGCGGCTTCTTTCTGAGAAGCAACCATGTTGAAATCCTCGCGCTTGTATTCAAGAGCTGCATTGTAGGTGAGCTCATATTCATCCCAAAGCTTGCTTGTGACATGCTCTGTCTCCATTTCGAGCTTGGAATTGTGGTTTTCGATGCGCGACACTTCAAGCTGCAGCACATATATGGTCTCGTTTTGCTCTTTGAGCTGCTTTTGACCCTCCACAAGTTTCTTTGATGCAAGGTCATAGGCTTGGGTGTTTTCGCTTATGATTTTTGTGAGCTCTTCACTATTGGCAGCAGCCTGACTAATCTCTTGCTCTATAGCCTTAATTTCAGAGGTGATAGCTTCGTTTTCGGCAAGAAATTTTGACTTTTCCTGAGATTTTTCGATGCTGCCTACTGCAGCGCTTTGCTTTTCGGCTGCAAGAAGCTCTATCTTTTCATTATATACCGCAATGTCTTTTTCTATGTTGGCATATGCGATTTTGTCATCGGTGGCAGATTTGGCAAAATCTTCTCTCTTTTCGGCAAGCGCGGCGCCCTCTGCCTGAACTGCTTCAAGCTCTGCCTTTACGGCTTTGACCGACTCTTCATTTTCGGCAATTTTGGCGCGGAGGTTGTCTTTTTGCTTGTCGATATCGGCAATTTCTTCAATAACAGAGCCGCTTTCGTTGGTGATGAGGCTGATGTTGCGCTCAAGCTCTCTGATGATGCGACTGTTGTTGTCAAGCGCCGATGTCAGCTTCACATTTTCGTGCTCGCACGAATTGAGCTCAGCCTCTAAGGCTTCTTTTTGCTCTGCCATCTTTTTGACGCTGAGGCGGAATTCATTTATTTTGTCGTCATTGTCATCGATGATGTCGCGAAGCTTTGCTATTTTGGCACTAAGCTCTTCGATGTCCTTGCCGCGGCTGAGCAGGCTTTGGGTCTTGTTGACACTACCGCCTGTGAGAGAGCCGCCGGGGTTTAAGAGCTGACCGTCGAGAGTTACTATTTTGTATTTGTAGCCTGTCTTTTTGGCGAGTGCTACGGCGTTGTCAATATTGTCCATGACAACGGTGCGGCCAATGAGGCTTTTGAATATGCCGTCATACTTGGCATCGTAGCTCACAAGCTCCGATGCAATGCCCACATAGCCTTTTTCGCTCTTGGGTGCTTTGTCCAAAAGATTGCCCTTGACAGAGGTGAGCGGCAGGAAGGTGGCACGGCCGAGGCGATTGTCTTTGAGATATGAAATGCACTTTTTGGCAGAGTCTTCACTCTCTACCACAATGTTTTGCAGTGCACCGCCGAGGGCGATTTCAACTGCGGTTACATATTTATTGTCTACTTCGATGAGTTTAGACACAACCCCAAGCACACCTTTTATGCCCGAGGTGAGAATGTTTTTGACGCTTTTGGCATAGCCCTCATAGCCGCGCTCCAGATCTTCGAGCACATTTTTGCGCGATTGAAGGTCATTGCACTCGGCAACGATTTTGTTTTGTTCCTCTTTGGCTTTGTTCATCTCATCGGTGAGAGCAAAATATTCCCTCTTGAGCTTTTCCATGCCATCGGTGGCTTTTTGCTTGCGTTTTGCAAGCTCGGCTTTGTCATTTTCGATAGACTCGGCATCGGCAAGCGCCTTGGTGAGTGCTTCTTTTTTGACATTCAAATCGTCACCAAGGGTGCTCTTGCGCTCGTCAAAATTTTTGAGCAGCACATCAAGGCTGGAGATTTTTGCCTTGTGGGCAGAGCTGTCACTCATGAGGGAAACTATCTTGTCCTTGATAGCCTCCGACTCGGCAAGCTTTGCCCCGATTTCGGCGTCGAGAGCTGCCATGGCTTCGTCATGAGCCGACACGCCAGCTTCTATTTTTTCTTTTTGCGCCTTTTTCTCTTCGATGAGTGCAAGCAGATTTTGAGTCTCGGCATCACCCGAGGTGATTTTTTCGCCGAGAGCTTTGATTTCTTCGTCTATTCGTTCACAGTTTTTGAGGTTGTTTTGTATGTTGGTGTTTAGGATGTCTATGCGGTGCGAAAGGCTGCCGCTGTTTTTTTCGAGGTCAAAGCTTTGCTGGCGAAGCTCGGTTATCTTTTCGTTTAGACCCGAGAGGCTCTCGGTCTCGGTTTCGATGAGGCTTTCTATCTGGGCAAGCTTTAGCTTTTCGTCATTCAGCTGATTGAATGCAATGGTAAACTTTTGCTGACCTTCTTTGAGGGCTTCTTTTTGCTTATCGATATTGCGGATTGAAATGTTGATGTCGAGCCCCTTGAGCACCTCGCGCAGGTCAAGATATTTGCGCGCCTTTTGCGACTGCACCTCCAAAGGCCCAACCTGAGCTTCAAGCTCGGAAAGCAGGTCTTTGATGCGAAGGAGGTTCTCTTCGGTCTGCAGGAGCTTTTTCTCAGATTCGGTCTTGCGATATTTGTATTTGGTGATGCCCGAAGCTTCTTCAAAGATGTTGCGGCGTTCTTCCGCCTTGTTGGACAGAATCTGATCAATCTTACCCTGACCGATGACGGAATAACCCTCTTTGCCAAGGCCTGTGTCCATGAAAAGCTCGTGGATATCCTTGAGACGGCACTCCTTGTCATTGATGAGATAGTTGCTCTCACCGCTGCGGTGAACACGGCGGGTGACCTTGACTGTGTCATAGTCTATTTTGAAAATATTATCTTTATTGTCGAGCACGATGGACACCTGAGCAAAGCCGAGGGGGCTGCGCTTTTGGGTGCCTGCAAAGATGACATCTTCCATCTTGCCGCCACGCAGGCTCTTGGCACTCTGCTCACCCATAACCCAGCGGATAGCGTCGGAGATGTTGCTCTTGCCGCTGCCGTTGGGGCCTACGATGGTGGTGATGCCCTGACCGAATTCAAGATTTATTTTGTCGGCAAAGGATTTGAACCCCTGCACCTCTATTCCTTTAAGATACAATTATATACACCTCAAAAAATCTTTTGTATGTAAAAAACACCTTTTATATAATATCATAATAATGAAAAATTTGCAAGAAAAAACAGAGGCAAGCCTCTGTTTTTTGAATTGGTATGGATTATTTGTTGAGATATTTTGCAACTTCTGCAGCAACGAGTCTGGTGAGTTCTTCAACATTTGCACCTGTAACCACGCTTGTTCTTGCATCGTGACCTGCTTTGCCGTCACTTGAGAAGAGCTTCATTTTCTTCATGCTCTCCTGCTTAACAGCTTCAACAGCTGCAGGGATAAGGTCAATGATGCCCTTGTCCATGGTGGAGAACTTCTTGAATTCAGCTTCTACTGCGGCAACATTGATATCGGTGAAGATGTTGACCTTGCTGATACCCTCTTTGATAGCCTGACGGAAGTCATTGTCAGTAAGACCTGAGCCGCCGTGGAGCACGAGGGGCACATCTACAGTCTCGGCAATGGTGCGGATTCTTTCGAAGTCGAGCTTGGGGGGGAGCTTGTAGGCACCATGAGCATTGCCGACAGCAATTGCAAGAGCGTCTACACCTGTCTTTTCTACAAAGTCTTTGGCAAGCTTGGGATCGGTGAAATATTTGGAAGGGTCATCAAGATGGTGGCTGCCTTCGGCAGAGCCTTCGTTGTCACCAACATGACCAAGTTCACCCTCGATGGTTGCACCGTAGGAATGAGCAATGTCGGCCATTTCTTTGACCTTGCGCACATTTTCTTCGTAAGAATCGGTGGAGCAGTCATACATGACAGAGCTGAAACCAAGCTCCAAGGCTCTTACGCAGGTGTCATAGCTGAGACCATGGTCAAGATGAACAACAACGGGAACCGAAGCCTTCTTTGCCATAGGGATTAAGTAATAGGAAACTTCTTCGAGGGGACCATAGGGAAGAAGAACCTCGGCAGTACCCATGATAACCGGTGAACGGGTGGATTCAGCGGCATTGATGATACCACGGGCAAGCTCTAAATTAACTGCGTTGAACAGACCGACAGCATATTTGCCTTTTTTGGCCGGTCTGAGAACATCATTCATATTAACTAACATAGCTTTATCTCCTTTAGCTTATTATATCTCACTTGGCACAGAGAAAAACAAGCTCTTCTTTAATACATATATAATTATACATCATTTTTGCCACAAGTCAAGAGATTTTTTTGATTTTTGTTGAATTTTTTTTGTTTTTTTGAGTTTTTCATGATTTTGTGTTGTTTAATTTAAGAATTATGTTGTATTTGCGCTTAAAATACTCTGCATTTTCCTTTTTGTGCCCGATAATCTGTGAGATTTTGCCTGAGGGGGCGTCTATTTCATATGTTGTGTCATGCAATGACCTTGCTATGATGTCAGATTCTATTTTGCTGCGCCACACCCTGCCATACACAAGCTCTGCAAAAGCGTTGTGATATGGGCCTTTCACGGTAGATGCGTTCACGCCGTCGGTGGTCTGCAGGCCTATGCGCAATATGGTGATGCCGCGCGCTTTGAAAATACTCACAAGCTCTGCGGCAAGCTCTACCGCCTCATCAAGTGTCTGCGCAGTGTAGGCGCCGCTTTGATGCATCAGTGCAAGGTGGGTGCCCTCCATCACAAGGGTGGGATATATCCTCACCGAGTCGGGCGAAAGAGAGGCTATTTTTTTAGCGGTTTCGATGGACTTTGCAGGTGTGTCACCAGGCAGACCCGTCATCATCTGCAAGCCAAGCTCCATGCCATATGATTTGATAAGCTTGGCGGCTTTGGTCACATCTTCAAAGGTGTGGCCTCTGTTGGAAGCTATGAGCACTTCATCATCTGCCGACTGCACGCCAAGCTCAATTGCCGTCATGCCATAACTTTTGCAAAGCGCGAGCACTTCATCATCTATGCAATCGGGGCGCGTGGAACAGCGCACACCGCCCACTCTGCCCGAGAGCACATAGCCATGGGCAAGTGACAAAAGCTCATGCATGCTCTCGCGGTCAATGGCAGTGAAGCTGCCGCCGAAGAATGCTATCTCGGCATAGTATGTACCTCTGTCATTATATTTTTCTATGGTTTCAAGGTGAGAGTCGATGATTGAGCGTGCTTTGGCTTGGGTCATTTCTTCAATCTGCCCCGTGATTTTGCGCTGATTACAAAAAACACAATCGTGAGGGCAGCCTTTGTGGGGCACAAAGACGGGGATATGAAAAACTCTTTGCTTCATAAATTTCTCCTGTAACAAAAATGTGCTGTCTCTTTAAACATTTGTAATGCATAAAAATAGAAAATGTAGGGGACGATGCCCACATCGTCCCGAAAACGGGCGGATGTGGGCATCCGCCCCTACAAAACATATTATGCATACTATTTGCTTAAGGAGACAGCACCTTTTGATTATGCTTCTTTTTTGATTTTGGCAACCTTGACCGTGGCAGAGGGCAGCGCTTTCACTTTGCGCTCAACCATGTCGGCAGTTACCACGCATTTTGATGCCGATGGGTCAGAGGGGGCAGTGAACATGATGTCACTCATGGTTTCTTCCATGATGCTCCTAAGACCTCTGGCGCCCGTTTTGCGCTCAATTGCCTTGTCGGCAATTGCTTCGATTGCAGCCTTTTCAAAGCTTAGCTCCACATCGTCGAGAGAGAGAAGCTTCTGGTATTGCTTCACCAAAGCGTTGCGCGGCTCGGTGAGAATTTTGATGAGAGCTTCGCGGTCGAGCGAATCGAGAGTCACATTGACAGAAAGTCTGCCAATAAACTCAGGTATAAGACCAAATTTGAGAAGGTCCTGCGGCTGAATATCCTTGAGCACCTCACCAACCTGCTTATCTTTGCCCGATTTGATGTCGGCACCAAAGCCAAGCACTTTTTTGCCTGTGCGCTGCTCGATGATTTTTTCGATGCCGTCAAACGCGCCGCCGCAAATGAAAAGAATGTTGGTGGTGTCAATCTGTATGAATTCCAGCTGAGGATGCTTGCGTCCGCCCTGAGGTGGAACTGAGGCAACAGTGCCCTCCAGGATTTTAAGAAGAGCCTGCTGCACGCCCTCACCGCTTACATCACGGGTGATTGACGGGTTTTC
>JAFYUA010000366.1 GCA_017549745.1 Clostridia bacterium
CAAATATTTTGACAAGGTTGATGAAACCGTAAAAGAAAGAGGCAGAAGAATATATAACTGCTTCATAAACACCGGTTTATCTGATGAACACTCTAAAAACAGGACTTTTTCAACTCTGGACATCTTCCCCACAACATTAGCCGCGCTTGGGGTAAAATGGGGCAGCCAATCACTTGGACTTGGTGTGAACCTATTTTCGGGTGAACAAACACTGTGTGAAGAAAAAGGACTCGATGCTTTTTCGTATCAGCTTGCATCAGGCTCCAATTTCTACAGTGACTATATAATCGACAAGAACCTCACCGAAAGCGAACTCAGAGGCGGATTTGAAGGCGAAATCGGACCTTCGGCAGATATTGACATGGCAAATCATACAGATTCGGCAGCTACTGAAAATAAAAACAAAAAATAAGCAAAAAATAAGCAAAAAAATATCCACCCGCAGGTGGATATTTTTTTGTGATGATTATAAGCTAAGGAATACAACCGATGCTGTGCCCAGAAGCACACCGATAAGCTGATATACTGACAATTTCTCACGATAGATGAAAATGGAAATTGCAACGGTGACGATGATTCCGCCTGCAGAATTAAGCGGCTGCATGAGTGATGCCGGCATTATTACCAAAAGCGCCAATGTGAGGAAGTTGGCAAGACCATTCGCCGCACCGTTGAGCACAGGCAAAAGACCAGCCTTTTTAAGACAAGGTGTAATCTCTTTGCGCTCAAATAGCACAGACACTATTGCCATTGCAACGGCAACTATGGCAAGACCGATTATCATAAATTCATTGCTAAGCTCTCCTGCAAAGTCTACCGTTTGAATCTGCATTACCACAAGACAAAGACCATTGCCCAAAAAGGCAAGTGCTATGTAGATAATCCACTTAAGCGAGATGGTGATTTCGCCGTCTTCCTTGTTTACAAGAGCAAGAGAAACAAGCAACAGCGCAATGCCTACATACAAGGTCCAGCTTGTGGGTTCATGGTAATATATCATACCAAAAAGTGCAGGAACCATGAGTGAGTATGATATGATGAGCGATGAAAGCGCAAGCGAGCCTGCACGAAGTGCAAGAACAGAGAACACTGTGATTGCTGCATAACCAACTGCAAACACTATGGAATATGGAGTGAGCTCTGCGCTAAAGCTGAGACCGTCGGAATCGGTGAGAGCAAAAAACACGGCAGCGGCAACACAAACGAGAGAAGAAAAAATATATGTGCCCCTACCTTCTGTTTTGTTACCATACACTTTTTTGACAACATTCTGAAAAGCGGTTGCCAATATTACCAAAATGAGCAATATTGCTGATTTCATAATATACCTCCAAGTAAATCTGAATTTTACAACCACTATATGATAGCACAAAGGCACAAATTTCGCAAGCGAATTTGTGCCTAATTTTGACATCATATGACATCAGGAATTGTATATTATCATGCAATATTTTTTTATATCTTCAAAAGTGTTTGCACACTCATCGTCTATAACTGCATACAAAAGCTTTTGCATTATCTCCCCTACTTTTGGCCCCTTTGGCACACCAAAGGAAATAATGTCACTGCCCGTTACTGCAAGCTGAGAAAGTTTCACGCAAGGATTAAGAGATTTCTGGGTGTTGTATTGATCCAAAAACATCTGGCAGTCAAAATCACTGTGGTGTGCACAGTTTATGTCGACCAAAGCCAAAATGAGCTCATCATCGAGTGCTGACATAAGCCGCCTTATGAAATACTTGTCGCACAAAAGCTTTTGCGGATAGTATGCGCAAAGAGTGCGCACTGTGCTATAGGTGTGATTATCGGGCTTCAGCGAATGCATAAATGAGCTAACAGCACTATCGTCAAAGCCCCACAAAAGCGCTGCAAAGCGAGAACAATGGTCAGCCCCAATAACAGGAAGAGTGGTTGCATTTTGGCAAAAACGCTCTTTATCGTTTGCAACTGAATCAAACAACGAGAAAAATACCTCACTGTATTCGCCAATGACCGAAGCTGCTTTTTTGCCGCAAACGAGTTTTTTGAGCTCGGCAAATATGCGCTCTGCCGATATATTGCGAAGAAGCCGCCTGTTGGCAATGATGCTTTGGGCTGTGGCTTGGTCAATATCAAAACCGAGGACTGATGAAAACCTCAGTGCGCGCATAATGCGCAGCCCATCTTCTAAAAATCTGGTGTCGGGATTGCCAACACAACGAATCACGCCTGCCTTGAGGTCAGCTAAACCATCAAAGCAATCGACCAAACCACTTTGCGGACTATAGGCAAGAGCGTTGACCGTGAAATCACGGCGCGATAAATCTTCGCGTAGGTTGCGAGTGAATGTGACATCAGATGGGCGGCGATTGTCAAGATAGGCGCCGTCTATGCGATAGGTGGTTATCTCCACATTTTCGCCGCCTGATACCACTGTCACTGTGCCATGCTTGAGTCCCGTCTCTATGATGCGATGGTCTTTGAACACTTCGAGCATTTCTTGGGGGGTTGCACTCGTGGTGAGGTCGAAATCATGGGGAGTCTTACCCATGAGAGCATCACGAACACAACCACCAACGAGATATCCTTCAAAGCCGTGGCTATAAAGAATGTTTAAAACAGATGTAATATAATCAGGTATGTTCATTTTATTATCTCCGTAAAAAGATTGAATTTACTGCTTTATTTTGATTAGTTTTACAATCAGAGGTATAAGAATAAGCTGGAGCAAGATGCCGGGGAGTGAATCTATCAGCGCACCTGCGATAAATGCCTCGAATGCAAAGGCTTTGCCTGCCACGCCAAGCAATACGGCTTTAGTTATGCCCCATACAATGCGCCCGCATACCATTGACACAAGCAGCGAAAAATACAATCTCTTTGATGCTAATGCGTTGTATAAAAATCCTGATACAAAACCATATGTAGCAAGCTCTGACGCCATCCACACTGCATTTGGATAGATTGGCGGCATGCCGACTGTCACCGCTCTGAAAAACGGAAGTATAAGACCAACTACAAAGCCATACTTCCAACCGCAAATCAGACCGCAAAGCATGACGGGAAAGTGCATAGGCAAAAGAGTGTCACCAATTTCTTTAATTTGCCCTGTAAAAAATGGCAACACCACACCTATGCATAAAAACAAGGCGGGAAGAACTATATTTTGAATTTTATTATTGCTTAGATTGATTTTCATTTTTTTACCTATATTTTATACTCTCTACGCTTCTTCAATTTTCAGGCTGTACAGTCTATTTATGTTCTCACAACCTGTAACGCCTATGTAAAATTCACCAGGCAAATTTTCCGTCCTAAAAAGAATTGACATACCACCAACTGTTGCGCGAACTTTTTTTTCCATAATTTCCAGGCACATTTCATGTTTTTCGCCGGGATTAAGGCTAAATTCTGCGCATAGCAAAGCATGCCATGCCAATTTTCCATCTTTCATGAAAAAGTCCCACACATTAAAACCATGTTCCCAAAGAACAAACTCTTGTCCTACACCATAGCTAAGATTTCCGTTTTTATCGGAAGTGAGGCTATCCGTAAGCGTAATAAGAGGTGCGCCGTAGGTTTCAAAGGAACAAGTAAACCATATCTTTGTTCCTATGCCATACTTTTTCTTTGTCATTATGGTTGTATAATCAAAACCGTCCTCCATCCCAGAATTTCTGCCATTTACAATGCAGTCTTTTTCCTGAATGAATTTGGGCTTAAAAGGAAACCTTTGATTGTAAACATGCTGGAAATGTTGCTCCCACATACCTTTTTTAAACTCAATATTTAACAAACCTTTACTCCTTTCATTTCGACTTTTGTCAAGTCGGGAGAACAGTGAATAATAGAGACTAAAGAATTTTTCCTATATTTTCAACTGATTTTATCTGAACAAATTACTTTAAGGACCCGTGGGAATGTTAGATTTTCCCTCTATTTTATTTTATCACAAATATCAAAAAATTGCAAACTGTTACTATTAAATTTTGCGACCTGTCAGACTGTATTTTCTCGTACTACCAAGTCTTTATGCACTTTGAAAAATTTCTTTAAAACTAAAAGGAATGAGTCCGGTACAATACCGAACTCATTCACAAGCAAGTTAATATTTAATTTTGTCTAAACTAAGAATATTTACTCTATGTAGAATATTTCTACTCCGAGATATTCTGCAACCATGCAAAGCTCTTTGCTCATGTCGCCTACCCCAGCGATACAGTGGTGAGTTACACCGCTTTCAAACACCTTTTCGAGGTAATCCTGAATGGGAGTCTTCACCTGAAGAACTGCATGCATTTCGCTATAGTTGAGTGTGGGGAAATCAAGGCTCTCAGCAGGCGATACAATCATCTTATAGCCATGGGCTGTTTCGATGATATGGGCAATGGTGGATTTGCCGGGTTTGAGAATGAACTCATAGTTGAGACCAGAACCTTCAAAGCCCCATTCTTCGGGTGTGGGAGTGAGAGTTACTTTGTCATCAGATGCAGCGAGTGCAGGCACGCCTATGCCATGACCCATAACGAGGCAGGTGTTGAGGTCTTTGTCATATTCGCCCCACTCAGCCATAAGAGCAGGTGTGCCGGAAATCGACTTCATGAGCATCATAGTAACAAGACCGCCAAGGTCACCTTCGCAGTTAACTGTCATGTCAGAATATTCCATGAGCAGTGATGCACCAATACGAGCAGTGGTGCGGGTCTGTTTTTGAACAAAGTGCTGGTCGAGGAAGCACATAGCATCAAGACGGAATTTCTTGGAAAGCTTTTCCATAGCAATTGCAAGCTTAACTGCTCTCATAACATCATCATCGGTGATATCACGCTTTTTGAAGCGATTCAGGAGTTTGTCGGCTACTGCCTTAACTTCATCGTCGGTTACTGTTTCCCACTGGTCGAGAAGGTGAGATGCCTGAATGTAGATGATGTTGACATCGAAAGTTGATTTGAGGAAGGTTTTGGAAAGCTCGAGGTCATACATACCTCTGAACACATTACCGATAACACCGATGTTGGCTTCTTTGATATCAGCAATAGCCTGATTGGCTTTTACAAATGTTTCGATTTTGCCAAAAGCTCTTTCATCGTCGATGCTGCCAACGATTACTTTGTATTTTCTGTTCATTTTTCTCATTGTGCCAGTAATCTGAGAAATACCGATTGTGCCGCTGTTGCGGAGGCTGTGCTCATAGTCACCGTTCACATCTATTTTGTCGGTGTTCTGAACCGAGAAGAAAAGAACAGGGATGTTTTTGAGCTTATTGATAACATGGAGAGTGATGAAGTCGGGCATGTAGGTGCCATACACTACGATGAGAGCATCTACGCCTTCCTTCACAAAAAGCTCACCTGCTTCTTCGGCACCGTCGAGAGTGTCAACAAGGTCGGAGTATACGATGTTGTCAAATCTCTTTTTGAAATTGTCTTTGAGTCTTTCAAGGTCGGCGGAAACATTTTTCTTTAATGTTTCGGGATACATTCTCCAATATTCAAAGTATCCGCAAGTGAGAAGACCTATCTTTGCGTTCTTTTTCTTTCTGCCTTCATAGAGAATATCTCCAAACACATCGGAATCGGCTTCTTCAAATGATTTAATAATTTTTTCTGACATTGATTTCATATCCTTTCGTTTTATAATATTGTTTTGAGTAATTTATATAGTCCTTTGGCTGTAGCAAGATAGCCAAGGTCTGTTTTGTGGAGTCCGTCAACAACATTTTCATGCCATATGCTGTTGCCGTCATATTCTTTTTCCACGCAAGCTTCCTGCATAAAAAGATATATGTTTTGGTCACCTGCGCCGCTAAGGTCTGCCACTATTTTCTCTTGAACCTTGGTTTTGGCAATGCGTTTTTTGTAGCTTTCAGAAATCAGGCGTTCTTTGGCGCTTACAAGAAATGGCATGAGCACAATTGCAGTGTCGGGGTGCTTCCCCCTGTAAATCCTTATGAATTCGCGCAATTTTTCATCGAGCCATTTTTCGTCGGGGCAGTTGCCCTCGGTGCTTATGATGAGAGCGGCAACATTGTCAATGCCTGAAATAACCTCGGCAACTTCCGCTTCTGCCTTACCGCTGGAATTGAAACCAAGGTTATACACCTCGCGATTGAGCCATCGAGAAAGAATGTTGGTCTCATTCATACCAGGGCGTGAAGCACAAGCCCCCTGTTCTATTGAACCGCCGTAGAAAACAATTTTTCTGTCATCGGCAAACTGTTTTTGAGCAGGTGTTATCACAGCTTCATCATCAAATCCAATCAAAACCTTGTCTATGGCTCCATAAAGCGGGAAGTTCAAGAGGAAATCCGCCTCGATCACTGATTCTGACTCAAAAAAAGTGCATTCATGATACAAATCGGTTTCGTTGAAATCGGAAGTCACTGCAATAAATTCATAATCACCGCCAGTGGAAGCATAGAGGTCGAAGCCTCTCTTGGTTGTGCCGGAAAGATGAGGAGCAGTGTAGCCGTCGAAATGAAGCTTTTTGGAAGCTACTGACACACTGATGGACATTTTTTTGAGCTTTGCGTGAAAGCGTATCTGTCCGCCTGAGGTTTCATCGGCAAGATTGTAAACCGCTTCGGGCAGCTCAGCGCACGGATTTAGCGGCATTCTGCGATAGAGTCCGTCTTGTTCATAAAACGCAAAGCCCGAAATCTTAAACGGATCTTTTTGCGGATTGTACCATTTCATTGTATTGTCACCTTATCTTTCAGAGAGCTTTTTGGCATTTGCACAGAGAATTTTATATTTGTCGTCATCAGAAATATGTGAGAAAAGCACACTGCCAATGCCATATGAAAAATCATACCAGGGAGCATCGGTGCCATACACAACCTTGTCGGCGCCGCAATTTTCTACCATTTTGTCAACAATGCCGCTGTGACGGTGAATGTCACAAAGGTCGAGATATACATTGTCATATTTATTGACAACCTTTATTGCCTCGTCAAGCTCACCGGGTGCAGA
>JAFYUA010000367.1 GCA_017549745.1 Clostridia bacterium
CCTGCAACCACGCGGGTGGTGCAGATAGAGCCGGGGCCAATGCCCACCTTCACTGCATCGGCGCCTGCTTTGATGAGCTCTTCGGCAGCTTCAGCAGTGGCAATGTTGCCTGCTACAACATCAACATTGGGGAAGTTTGCCTTAACCTTTTTGAGGCAATCTATGATATTTTGTGAATGACCGTGAGCTGAGTCGAGCACCAAAAGGTCAACATTGGCATCTACAAGAGCTTTTACTCGGTCGAGCACATCAGCTGTGATGCCGATGGCTGCTGCACAAAGGAGTCTGCCTTTTGAGTCTTTGGCAGAATTGGGGTATTTAACTGATTTTTCAATGTCTTTTATGGTGATAAGACCTTTGAGCTCGCCAGTGCTGCTTACTATGGGGAGCTTTTCTATTTTATATTTTCTGAGGATTTCCTGAGCTTCGTCAAGTGTTGTGCCCTCGGGAGCTGTCACAAGGCGGTCACTTGTCATGGCAGATGAAATCGGCTTGGAATAGTCGGTCTCAAAGCGGAGGTCGCGGTTGGTGATGATGCCAACAAGCTTTCCGTTTTCAGTAACGGGCACACCTGAAATTTTGTATTTGCCCATGAGCTCGTCCGCATCCTGCAGGGTGTTGTCGGGCGAAAGGTGGAACGGGTCGGTGATAACGCCATGCTCAGAACGCTTAACCTTGTCAACCTCAGTGGCCTGCTGCTCTATGGTCATGTTTTTGTGGATAACGCCTATGCCGCCTTCTCTTGCCATGGCAATAGCAAGGCTTGACTCGGTAACTGTGTCCATTGCAGCACTCATCATGGGGATGTTGAGCTTGATGTTTTTGGTGAGATTGGTCTTAAGGTTTACCATGTCGGGTGTGATGTCCGATTTTTGAGGAATCAGGAGCACATCGTCAAAGGTGAGACCTTCATATGCAAATTTGTCAGTCATAAAGAAACCCCTTTCGTATTTGTAAAAATGTTAAAACATGCGAATATTATTACATTATAGTATAATAAAAATTTGCCTTTAAGTCAACACCTAAAATGCAATTTGGTAAAAATAATGCATAAAGTGAAAGGCAGATATGTCAATTGAAATAAAATTTACAAAACAAAAATCAGCTACCACACAAATGATAGCTGATTGATTGTTAAAATATTCTGCGTGCGCTCGAATATCTTGCGCCATAGCTGCCGTCAAGACTTTCGATTGTTACGGTGTAGCCTGTGCGGGGGGAGTGAATGAACTGATTGTTACCCACATATATGCCCACATGGCCGATGTAAGAGCCACCGCGTGAATTTGCAAAGCAGATTATGTCACCGGGCTGGAGCTGGTCTCTTGCAACCCATGTGCCATTGTGTGCCTGAGATGCGGCTGTGCGGTCGAGCGACACTCCGTAGAGCGAGTAGATGTACTTTACAAAGCCTGAGCAATCAAAACCTGCAGGCGACATTCCGCCGTAAACATAGGGAGTGCCTATGTACTGCTTGGCTGTTTCCACAAGGTTCTGACCCAGAATGCTCTGCTCGGGAGTCTGAGTGGAACTAAATGCCACATAATCACTGTGGACATAAGCGTAGCTGTTGTTGAATCTGATTTGATACCAGATGTCATTTGTGCCGGTAATATCTACAGTAGAACCATAAGGATACTGACCGACAATCTCGGCAGTCATGCTCGGCTGTGAACGCACATTGAGCACATCTGCCGTGGTATAGGCTCTTTCGCCGTCAGCGCTTGCACATACAGTGAGTGTGATAAGAAGCAAAGCTGTCAACAAGATGACTTTGAACAAATTTCGCATTATAAAAATTCCTCCGTTAATTTTTTCGAACTCAAATTCGATTGACTAACAGAGAGTATTGTAACACAAAAAGGCGGTTTTGTCAAACTTTTTTAACAATTCAGTAACATTCTTGAGAAAGGTTACTATATAAACTGCGGTATTCTTAGTGCTATTTAACAAAAAACTGAGCTTTTTATCGTGATTTTATTGAATTCGACACGATAAAAAGTTCAAAAACAGTCCTAAATGTTAAAAAAATGTTACAATCACATCGGAGATGTTAAAAATTTCTCAACATATCCTACTATTTCATAGTCGGTGTCTCTTTCGTCATAGCGCACAGGTGAATATTCGCCCGATTGGGAGCTTGGCATCATAGACACGATGTGACCGTCTCTGAAATACCTTCTTATATAATATTCACCGCTTGCTCTGCTCACAAAAAGAACGATTGATTTATCTATTGGCGCCGATGTGAGCCTTACGATTGCAAAATTGTTTTTGCGTATGCCGTCATCTTCCATAGAATCATCTTTTACCTTGACGCACACATACTTTCCTGTGGATTTTACCATGTCGCCCGAAAGGGTGATATAGTTTTTGACAAGTGCGGGGAGAGCGTCGAGCTCTTTTGTGATGTCTTTGGTTTGCAGATAGGGCACGGCTATCGTGTCGGCATTCTGATGCTTGTGCTGGCTCAGGTCAGGAAATAAATCGCTGCCGTATTCAATAAGCATATCGGGAAGTGAAATCCCAAATGTTGCAGCAATCTTTTCAAGCACATGCAGCGGTGTGTCTGTATAGTTTCTTTCGTAGTTGTTGAGGGCAGTGTGGCCAATGCCCGATTTTTCGGCAAGCTCCTTTTGATTCAGACCATGAGCCTTTCGTATTCTTGTGATTATCTTTCCGTATTCTACAGTAGTTTTCATAGTCAGTCTCCATTGTCAAAATAATTCTTACATTATTATATTACTATAACGCCTTGCCATAGTCAATGATAAAATTGTGTGTAACAAAAATATATGTCATTACATATTATAAAAATGACCCTGAAAAGCGGAGGTGTAATAATATGTTTGGCAAAGGTGTATTTGGTTCAAATGACGGAATACTCTTCTTCATTTTAGTGTTCCTGTTACTCTTTGGATGCTGCGACCAGTCAGATAGCGGTTGCTGCAATTGATTTTAATTTATAGGAGGTAAAAAGTTATGTTCAACATTTTCGGCAATAACGGTTGCTGCGATTCGGGCAGCAGCACAATACTCTGGTTCATCATCTTGGTTATCTTACTCTTTATGAAAAACGACAATTGCTCCGCTCAGATGGAAGACGACTGCGGTTGTGGCTGCTGAGACAGCGTAAAGCGCAAATGTGAGCTTTCAGAAAGGAGCATTATATCGTATGAATGATTGCGGATGCAATTCAAATAACGGAATTTTCGGCGGTTCGAGTCTGGTATGGATTATAATTGCAATTATTGTAATCGTGTGGCTCAGCGGTGATTCAAATAATAGCTGCGGCAATTATAACGGTTGCTGCTGAGATTAAGTAAAGGATATGCACCCGGCGACAAACGCCGGTGTGCATATCCTTTTGTTTTTGTACATATTATATAAGAATTAAATATTTTTCAAATAAATGCAAATTTTGTATTGACATTTTTTTTGCCTTGTGGTATTATTCTATTGCTGATGAAAGCTCTTTTTTTTTGTGTGCAAATTTTTAGTTGTATATGAAAAATCAAAGATAATAGATTCAAGGCATTGTATATTTAAGGAGGTGCATACCATGAGAACAAAAATCACTTTGGCATGTAGTCAGTGTAAGCAGAGAAATTACAACACCATGAAAAACAAGAAAAATGACCCCGACAGACTTGAAATGAAGAAATATTGCCGTTTCTGCAGAGAGCATACACTGCACAAAGAAACAAAATAATCCTTATTTTCCTTGGAGGTGATTGCTATGGCAGAAGCTACAGCAAAAAACAAGAAATCAGGCAGCAGAATCGTAAAATACTTCAAAGAAGTTAAATCCGAAATGAAAAAGGTTGTCTGGCCTAGCAAAAAGCAGGTAATCAAAAACACCCTCATCGTAATCGCTGCAGTTGTTTTAATCGGAGTTGTTATCTGGGCTCTTGATTTGCTCTTCAGCTTTGGTCTCAACACATTCATCAAATAATCGGACAGGTTTAATATCCTGAATTTTTTAAAGGAGGCCGGATGATGGGTAGTTCGAATAACGCATCCAAAAATGCCAAATGGTATGTTGTTCATACCTATTCCGGGTATGAAAACAAGGTAAAGACAAACCTCGAGAAGATTATCGAAAACCGCAATCTTGAAAATCTTATCATTGATGTAAAGGTTCCTACGGAGGATGTTGTAGAAGCTAAGGGCGAAGAAAAGAAAATCGTCACACGCAAGATTTTTCCCGGTTATGTCCTCATCAAAATGGTCATGACCGATGAAACCTGGTATATAATAAGAAATACCACAGGTGTGACAGGCTTTGTAGGCCCCGGCTCCAAGCCCGTACCCCTTACTGAAGAAGAGGTTGAAGCACTCGGCGTTGATGTAAGAGAGATTTTTGCCGACTATTCGGTTGGTGATAATGTCAGAATTATCGAGGGTGCTTTTGTAAATCAGACAGGCACAGTTGAAGAGATTGACAATGCAAACCGCAAGGTTAAGGTGAGCGTTGTTATGTTTGGCAGAACCACAAGCCTCGAGCTTGACATAAGCCATGTAGAGTCTGTATGATTGGTGTGCCCGATTGGGGCGCGCGCTTAATTTATTAATAGCGGCACATTGCCGATATTATTTAAAGTGGGAGGAATTTAAAATTCCGACGCACCACATTTGTTAATAGGGAGGTGTTCTTAAATGGCACAGAAAGTAACAGGTTACATCAAGCTTCAGATTGAAGCAGGCAAAGCTACCCCGGCTCCCCCGGTTGGTCCTGCACTCGGTCAGCACGGTGTAAACATCATGCAATTCTGTAAAGAATTCAATGAAAAAACAGCAAAGGACGCAGGTCTTGTAATCCCTGTAGTTATCACTGTTTATCAGGACAGGTCTTTCAGTTTTATCACCAAAACTCCACCTGCAGCAGTGCTTCTCAAAAAGGCTTGCAAGCTCTCCAAAGCTTCCGGTGTACCTAGCAAAGACAAGGTTGCAACCATCAGCAAAGACGCTGTAAGAGCAATCGCAGAGCAGAAAATGCCCGACTTAAACGCTGCAAGCATTGAAGCAGCTATGAGCATGATCGCCGGCACAGCAAGAAGCATGGGTATCGTTGTTGAAGACTGATTACCATGCAATTTAGTGGGAGAAATTCAAAAAATATAACATCTTGAATTTCGATTGACCACAGAAGGAGGAAGTAAAATGCATAGAGGTAAAAATTACATTGAAAGTGCAAAATTAATTGACAGATCCAAATTGTATGACGCCGCTGAAGCATTTGATGTTGTAATCAAAGCTTCAAAAGCAAAGTTTGATGAAACTGTAGAAGCTCACATCAAGCTCGGCGTTGACTCAAGACATGCTGATCAGCAGGTTAGAGGCGCTGTTGTTCTTCCCAACGGAACAGGCAAAAAGGTTAGAGTGCTTGTTTTTGCAAAGGGTGACAATGTACAGGCTGCTCTCGATGCAGGTGCTGATTTTGCAGGCGGCGAAGAACTCGCTACCAAAATCCAGTGCGAAAACTGGTTTGATTTTGATGTTGTAGTTGCAACACCCGACATGATGGGTATTGTTGGCCGCATCGGTAGAATCCTCGGACCTAAGGGTCTCATGCCTAACCCCAAAGCAGGCACAGTATCTCCCGATGTTAAAAAGGCTGTTGAAGACATCAAAGCCGGTAAGATTGAATACCGTCTTGACAAAACCAACATCATTCACTGCCCCATCGGTAAAGTATCCTTTGGCGTTGAGAAGCTCTCTCAGAACTTCCAGACACTCATGGCTGCTATCATCAAAGCAAAGCCTGCAGCTGCAAAGGGTCAGTACCTCAGAAGCGTATCTGTAGCTTCAACAATGGGCCCCGGTGTTAAGCTTAACCCTGTTAAGCTCACT
Organism: Clostridia bacterium; assembly: GCA_017549745.1. Classification (GTDB taxonomy): domain Bacteria; phylum Bacillota; class Clostridia; order UMGS1810; family UMGS1810; genus RGIG1828. Next base: position 5,854 of record JAFYUA010000367.1, read on the forward strand.
GACTGATAAAAAAGGTCTTGACAATTAATTGTTTATATGATATATTAGTATATGTGTCCGCAGACAGCAGGTGGCAATATGTGTAAATCCTGCCGAGGAATCATTTAATACTTTAAAGATTTTCGTTGTATTAATGTGCTTCCTGTCCGCGTGATGGGAAGCATTTTTATATCACGGGCACTGTGTTAATATATGTTAACTCACATTTTAACTCAGGAGGTGAATTTTTCATGCCAAGCGCAAATGTATTGGAACAGAAAAAACAGGTTGTAGCTCAGCTCGTTGAAACTTTGAAATCTGCTCAGGCAGGTGTTCTCGTTGATTACAGAGGTATCACTGTTGAACAGGACACTCAGCTTCGTGCAAAACTCAGAGAAGCAGGCGTAGAATACAAGGTTGTTAAAAACACCCTCACAAGATTCGCTGCCAAAGAGGTTGGATTTGAAGCTCTCGACGAACAGCTCAACGGACCCACAGCTCTCGCTATAAGCACAACAGACGCTGTAGCACCCGCAAAGGTAATATCTGATTTTGCTAAAGAAGTTGAAGCACTTCAGATCAAAGCAGGTTTCGTAGACGGCAAGGTTATCAGCCTTGACGAAGTTAAGACTCTTGCTTCCACACCATCCAGAGAAGTTCTCATTGCAAAGATCATGGGCAGCCTCAACGCTCCTATCTCCAAGCTTGTTAGAACTCTCCAGGCTCTTGTTGACAATGGTGTAGAACCCGCCGAAATCGGTGCCGCTGCTCCCGTAGCAGATGAAGCTCCCGCAGCTGAAGAAGTAGCTGCAGAAGCTCCCGTAGCTGAAGTTGCTCCCGCTGCAGAAGAAGCTGCCGCAGAAGCTCCCCAAGCTGAATAATTAAAAATTTTAAAATCAATGCAAAAATGCATAAATATTTAACCAGGAGGTAAATTATCATGGCAAATCTCGAACAGATCATTGCAGATATCAAAGAATTAAAATTATTAGAAGTTGCTGAACTCGTTAAAATGATGGAAGAAGAATTCGGCGTTAGCGCTGCTGCTCCCGTTGCTGTAGCTGGTGCTGCAGTTGCAGGCGGTGCTGCTGAAGCTGAAAAGACTGAATTTGACGTTGTTCTTGCTGATGCTGGCGCATCCAAGCTCAAAGTTGTTAAGGTTGTTAAAGACCTCACAGGTCTCGGCCTCAAAGAAGCTAAAGACGTTGTTGACGGTGCTCCCAAGACTGTTAAAGAAGCTTGCAGCAAAGAAGAAGCTGAAAGCATCAAAGCTGCTCTTGAAGAAGCCGGCGCTAAAGTTGAACTCAAATAATTTTGGTTTGATGAATTTAAAAACCGCATGCCAATCGGCATGCGGTTTTTTTGCCTTGACTCATAGTTTCGTTTGTAGTATAATATTTTGTAATGGGGAGCTATTGGCGGCTCCTTGCTTTTTTAAAACGGAGAATGAATATGACTGATACAAAAGCTACTTTTGCCGATTTCTGGCACTACAACAAATTCAAAATAATCATAGTGGCAGCAATCATTGCTTTTGTGGCATTTGCACTGTCGCAGTGCTCGTATGGCACAGAGGTTGATTTGGGCATACTTCATGTGAGCGAGGTTAGCGGTGTCGATGGCACTGCATTTGTGGATATGCTGCAAAGTGAGATTGCTCTGGCAACTAATCAGGAAAAGCCAAATGTGGAGTTTGTGTCGGTGTATGTGCCCACAGATCCGCGATTTGTAGCTGAGACGGGTGCTCTTGAGAAGATTCAGCTTGAGCTTGCGCGTGGCAACAGCACTCTCTTTGTGCTTGATGAAGAAACCATCTATTCCTATGCAGGCGAAGAGCTTTTCCATGACATCACAGCCCTTGCCGATAGCTATGGCATAGCAGAATATGACCGCTATATTGGACCAAACGGTGAGACCATAGCAATTTCGGTTGATGGCAATAGTTTCTTGGAGAAATGCTCTCTTGAAAACAAATCGCTTTATCTTGCCATAAGAGCTCATGATGAAGACGATGCTTCCAAATATCAAAATGCATATAAATCTGCAGAGTATATCATAAAGGAGAAATAATATGAAAAACAATAAAAATCTCATTATCACTGCTATTGTTCTTGTGGTGGCACTCGCCGCCTTGATTTTCTGTGTTTCGGGCTGTGGCAACTCCAAGCAAAATGACACAAATCTCACATCCAATGAAGATATGCCTGGCACAACCAATCAAAGCTCTGATGCTTACGATGACCTGCTCATTGATATTGTTGACACCGAGCGCAAAAATGTGAAAGTCACCATGACCGATGGTCAGAGCTTCACTATTTGTGTGTATCCCGATGTTGCACCTCAGAGTGCTCAGAACTTTCTGAATCTTGTGCGCGACGGGTTTTATGACGGGCTTACATTCCATCGCATCATAGAGGGCTTCATGGCTCAGGGCGGTGACCCGCTGGGCACAGGCATGGGCGGTTCTGATAAAAACATCTATGGTGAGTTTGCAATCAATGGCTATGACAACACCCTCTCTCACCAAAGAGGCGTTGTGTCTATGGCAAGGTCTCAAAGCTATAACTCAGCATCGTCACAGTTCTTTATTTGCTATGATGATGCATCATTCCTCGATGGTCAATATGCAGCATTTGGCGAGGTCACAGAGGGCATGGAGGTTGTAGACTCTTTCCTCTCATCAGGCACCGATGCAAATGACAGACCTCTCAAAGAAGTGGTTATACAGTCCATGATTGTGGAAGAATAACATTATGAAACAAACAAGTCTTTGTTATATAGAAAATGCGGGGCACTATCTGATGATGCACCGCACCAAAAAGAAAAATGACGAAAACAGCGGCAAATGGATTGGCATCGGCGGCAAGTTTCAGCACGGCGAAAGCCCCGAAGAATGCATGCTTC
>JAFYUA010000368.1 GCA_017549745.1 Clostridia bacterium
ATTCTATTTTATTAATTTTTACAGGGCGCTTGATTGTCCGGTAAAGTATTTGAAGCATTTTATGCAATCGGCGATTTCGGATGAATTTTCAGAACTTGTAAACACGCAGTATAAGTCGTTGCTTGAAATGAAAAAAGAAATTGATAAAAAACTTGAACTTATTTCAGCAGTTGTTGCCGCATCAATGCTTTCATCAGTGTCTTTTGCATCACTTCCCCAGGATGTGACCGGCACCGACATCGAAACCCAGGCCACCGTGCTCGGTGCACTCGAGATTATGGTCGGTGATGCAGATACGGGCGCTTTCAGACCAAATGACGCCATCAAACGCTCTGAGGTTGCCAAGGTTGGCGTCGCACTCATGGGGCTTTCCAAAGTGGCAGACTCATCATCGGATGTATCTTTTTATCCCGATGTGGACAAAGACCACTGGGCAAACGGTTTCATCAATGTGGCAAGCGCTCAGAAGCTTGTGATTGGTGATGATGTGGGCACATTCCGCCCCGATGACCAGATAAAATACAGCGAAGCCGTGACAATCATCACAAGAGCTCTGGGCTATGAGCCTCAGGCGCTTGCAAAGGGCGGCTTCCCCACAGGATATATGGCTACCGCAAATTCCATCGGCCTCACCAAGGGGCTTTCGGGCAGTGCCGACAAGCTCATATCACGCGCCGATATTGCCAAGCTTGCCTACAATGCACTCACCATCAATCTTATGGAGCAGACGGGCTTTGGCACCAATGTGAGCTACGAGGTTACCGACAAAACACTGCTTGAAGATAAGCTAAACACCACCTTAGTAACAGGCAAGGTGCAGGCAGTGGGCACCTCGGTGATGGGAAGCAGCGCGGCTCTTTCCAAAAACGAAATCAACATTGGCGGCAAAATATATAACACAGGCTCTGCTGATGTGCGCAATGTGCTCGGCTTCACTGTGGACGCATATCTTGCCAAAGACGGCAAAACACTCAAAGCAGTAGTTCCCTCTGAGGGCAAAAACAACTCTGTGACAGTGGGCGCAGATTCCATTGCCAAGGTTGAGAACTCAGGTTCTAACATGGCGCTTCACTACTATGCCGACGGCGAAGTACGCCAAAAGACCATCAAAGCACCTCTCACACAAGATGCTCAGGTCATCTACAACGGCAAAGCGGCTTCAAATGACAAATTCACAGCCATTGAGTCGGGCACTATCACTCTCCTTGATTCTGACGGCGACTCCAAATATGACACCGCTTTTGTGAATGAAACAGTAAATTATGTTGTAGACCAGGTGTACAGTGCATCTGACAAGATTACCGACAAATACAACATGGGCACTCTTGAGCTTGATTTTGAAGATGAATCCAAAACAGTTGTGCTCGAAAAAGGCGGAGTGAAAGCTACTCTTGATGACCTTAAGCAGTGGGATGTTATCACAGTGACCAAGAGTGAAGACTCCGAGCTCATCTACGCCGAGGCAGTGCACATTGCCATAGAGGGCAAAATCAGCGAAAAAGACAATGAGCATGTGTATATTGGCGGCAAAAAATACAAAGTGGCTGCCAACTACCCCTCAGCGCTCACACTGGGCACAGAGGGCACATTCTACCTCGATTGTGAGGGCAAGATTGCAGCCTTTGACGGCAAAACTGCCAAAAGCTCCAACTATGCCTACCTCGAAGCTGCAGCTCTCACAGGCGGCATGGACAAGACCCTGAGCCTCAAGCTCTTC
>JAFYUA010000369.1 GCA_017549745.1 Clostridia bacterium
GATGTTCTCGGAGAAAACCTCTGCAGGCGAAGCCGAAGCCAGTTTTCGAAGAGAATTTCCAAAAGCATTGATAGGCAGTATGCAGCAAAACAATAATTTATCATGCAGATATATAATGAACAAAGGCGGTGTCTTATATGACTGAAAGCATTTGCGAATTTATGCATACCAAGGATTACAACTTGAACATCAAAGCGGTTACTTTTGTATATGAAACAATGTTTCACACACTCCAGCAACCATTTTTCTATTCCATCTATCGTATTCACCTCATCACAAGCGGCAGCGCTGTGCTAAAAACCGGCACTGAAAGCTATGAGCTCAAAAAAGGTGATATCTTCTTTGCGTTCCCTGCTTCGTTTTATGAAATAGAAGCGTCTGACGATTTCACATATCTCTACATCAATTTCATGGGCGTGGGGGTGCCGTCGCTGCTCGAAGAGCTGAGCATTGGTACAAATAGCCCCGTGTATCACGGGTTCAACACCCTCATCGACTTCTGGCAAAGCTCGCTTGCCCGCATCACTCCGCTCAATACCAATATTCTCACCGAGAGCGTGCTGCTTTATACTTTGTCGTTTTTTGGTGACAAGCAAATTAAGGAGTTTGAGCACAAATCGGGCGACAATGCCTTCGAGGCTCTGCTTGTGTATATTGATGAGCACTACAGAGATTCCGACATTTCGCTCAAAAAGATTGCAACTGTGTTTTCCTACACCGAGAAATATCTTTCGTCACTGTTTAAAAAGAACATGAATGTAAGCTTTCGCACCTATCTCAACCGCCTGCGCATACAATATGCCCACGAGCTTATTGAAAGCGGCGTGACCTCGGTGAGGCAGATTGCATCGATGTGCGGATATTATGACGCGTTGTATTTTTCAAAGGTGTTTAAAAAACAAAGAGGCGTTACTCCGAGTGAATATATAAAGAACAGATAGAAAGGAAGTTTTGATTATGGGTACTTATGAAAGTATCATTTCCCAAAACAAAGCATTTATTGACGAAACCTGGCAAAAAATCGACGAGAAGATGAAGATTGTGGCTCCCCGCAATGCAAATAAACTCCCGTCTACCAGCAAAAACGGAGTGTACAACGACCACTCCGAGGACATGCCCGATGCATGGACCAACGGCTTCTGGCCGGGCATGATGTGGCTGATGTATGCAGGCACAGGCAATGATATGTATAAAGACATAGCTATCCACGGTGAAGAGCTTTTGGAAAAATGCGCCGAGGATTTTGACCTCTTGTATCATGATGTGGGATTCATGTGGCACATTTCAAGCGGTGCGCACTACCGCCTCACAGGCGACAAAAAGGCAAAGAGCCGCGCAATGTATATGGCGGCAAGTCTTTCGTCGCGCTACAACATGAACACGGGCTGCATCAGAGCCTTTCAGGAGCAGGAGCGTGAATCCATGGTCATCATAGATTCCATGATGAATCTGCCGCTGCTTTACTGGGCAAGCGAGCAGACCAACGACCCCCGCTTTTCGCTTGTGGCTCAAAGCCATGCCGACACCTGCATAAAGAACCACCTTCGTGCCGACGGAAGTGTGCATCATATTCTCGACTATGACATCCGCACAGGTGAAATGATTGGCATCCACAAGGGTCAGGGCACAGGCGAGCCTGATTCGGCATGGACAAGAGGCACAGCGTGGGCACTGTATGGCTACACGCTCAGCTATATCCACACAGGCAAGGCAGAGTATCTTGATGTGGCAAAAAATGTGGCGCACTTCTTCATGGCAAATGTGAGCCAGAATGACTATATCCCACAGTATGATTTCCGCCAGAGCTATGAATGCAACGATGTGGATTCATCGGCAGGTGCAATAGCCGCTTGCGGACTCATCGAGCTTGCCAAAATCGTGCCCGAAAACGAAAAGGCAATGTATCTCAACTGTGCCATCAAGATGATGAAGGCACTCACCGAAAAATATGCCGACCTCACCACCGACGAAGACGCCCTGCTCAGAGGCGTGGCAGCGTCACCTGTGGTGCTTGATGTGACCAATGTGTTTGGCGACTATTATTATCTTGAAGCAATATACAAACTCAAGGGCTTTGAGCCCATGTTCTGGTAAATGGAGGTTTTGAAAAATGGGCAAGATAAAAATTGGTGTATTCGGAGCAAAGAGAGGCATGGACCTCATCGACACTCTCATGATATATCCCGACATTGAATTTGCGGCAATATGTGACCGCTACACTCCGCTTCTTGACGAAGCGCGCGAAAAAGCAAAGGCTCACAAC
>JAFYUA010000042.1 GCA_017549745.1 Clostridia bacterium
CATCCTCAGAATGGGCATGTGACAACGGAATGTATAAGCTGCCCAAATCAGGCATATCGTTCACCAGAGAGGAGCTCATCAACTACTGGGTCACCCTGTGTGACAAATACCCCATCATATCCATTGAAGATGCAGTGGGCGAAAATGACTGGGAAGCATGGGAGCTTCTCACCAAAAAGCTCGGCGGCAAAATTCAGCTCGTGGGCGATGACCTCTTTGTGACCAATCCCCAAAGGCTTGCCACAGGCATAAGCCGCAATGTGGCAAACTCGGTGCTTGTGAAGGTCAATCAGATAGGAACTCTCTCTGAAACCGCCCAAACCATTGCAGAGGCCATCCGCCACGGCTACACCACGGTAATGTCACATCGCTCCGGCGAAACAGAGGACACCACCATTGCCGACCTTGCAGTGGCATTTGGCTGCGGTCAGATAAAAACAGGCGCACCGTCGCGTTCCGACAGATGCGCCAAATATAACCGCTTGCTCCGCATAGAAGAGGAGCTTGGTGAAACCGCAAGATACAACGGTATCGAAAGTTTTTATAATATTTAATCTTTAGGAAGTCCGTTCTTTGCAAGGCATGCGTTTTTGTAGCGATGGTCAAAGGTGACATCCTTTATCGCCCAGGGGGGATTGGGATATGCGGCGGCCTCCTGCTCAGTGGGAAACTCTATTTCCATGTAGGCAAGGCCGTCGAGCGAGCCTGAAAAGATGTCAAACTCCATCACATAGCCGTGAGAGTCATTTATGCAATAGCGTGTTTTTTCGATTATAGTGCCCTCAATCTTAGAAAGCATGTGATTATACTCCGCCTCGGTGAGCTCAAGCTCAAATTCGTCTCTTGCCATGGCACCGGGCTTCGGCTTTGATTTGATGCAAAGCACAAAGCTCTCACCATTTGTGGCACGAAGGCGCACAGTGGGCGAAAAGCTTATGTAGGACTGCTGCATTCTGAGTGGCTCAATAGCTGACAAGTCAAACGGAATTTTGGACTTGTCGATGAGCCATTTGCGTTCTATTTCTTTGTTAATGCTCATACAAAGCATCCTTTCTTTGGCATATTACAAAAATAACACTCACATATGTGAGTGTTATTTTTGTACGACCGAGAAGGGGCTCGAACCCTCGACCTCCAGCGTGACAGGCTGGCATTCTAACCAGCTGAACTACTCGGCCATTTCGTTTCAGCTTGATTATTATATCACAACAAAACAAGTATGTCAAGTGTTTTTTATAAAAAATGAGCTGTAAAAAAATTACAGCTCATAAGTACACTATTTGGTAAGTTCATCAATTTGTTTTAGGATTTTGTCGCTTTCTTCCTGAGATTGCGCCTTTCCAAGCTGACTCATAAGCTCGGCGAGCTTTTCGTCTTTGCTCTTTTCGGGAGCAGGTGCAGGGGTCTGAGTGGAAGTGCCATTTGACGGCTCAGGAGTTGAAGTGTTGCCCGATGAAGCCGAGGGCTTACTCTCAGATGATGTGCCCGAGGGTTTTGTCTCTTGTTTTTGTTCTTCAGACGGGGAGCTTGTTTCGGGTTCATCTTCGGTGGGCTCGTCGCTTTCGATGAGCTCAACGCTTATGCCGTTTTCTGTGGCATAATCATGGGCAAAGCTACCCTCACTGCACACAATCACAAGCTTGTGGCAACCAAGGAATGCATCGGCGCCGATTTCGGTGACAGAGTCAGGAATTGTGACCTTTTCAAGGCTTTCGCAGCTTTTGAAGGTGCCCTCGCCAATTCGTTTGAGCTCAGGCCCAAAGGTCACTACCTCCAGCGAGCTGCAATCGGTGAATGCATAGTTGCCCACGCTCTTTAGCTTGCTCTTTTCACTGTCGAGAGCTATTTTTTCAAGCTTTGTGCAGCCATAGAATGCACTGTCGCCTATAGAACTTACCGACGATGCCAAAGTCACATGGCGCACACCTGACATATCATCAAATGCATGGGCACTGATGGTCTCAATGCCGTCACCAATCGTAAGGTTGGTGGTGTCTTTTATATATTCTCTCCACGGTTTTTCATCATTGGCCTCATAATCTTCCATGAGTATGGACTCATCGAGGATGGTGAGAGTGTGAGAATGAAATTCAAAGCCAAGCTCTTTCATCTCGGCAGACGAAGTGACTTCTTTTTTTGCCTTTTTGTTGCCCTTTTCTTCTTTGAAAAGTCCTTCGCCCACGATATTTCTAAACACACCAATCACAAGATAAATCACCACAAAAATGCCCACCACTGTCACTGCTAAAATAGCAAGCTTGTGGTCTTTTTTGCTGCGCTTTCCTTTGCTCTTGTGTTCGCCCACAGAGCGCCTCAGTGCATCTGAATTGATATCGTCTTTGGATATCTTCATGGTGGCATTTGCCGCATCATCTGCACCTGACTTTTCGCTCTCGGCATCGTTTGGCTCCTGCTGCTCGCGGATAGCTGCCAAAATTGCTTCTTTTTCTTTTTGAAAATCCTTTGCCACTGCAATCTTCACGGTTTCACCGCCGAGAGCAGAAGCCTCTTTGTTATCTGCTTCACTTTTGTCTGTACTCACGGGACAGTCGCAATAAGGACATACTATTTCTGTGTCGAGAATTTCGTTTTCACAATTAGCACATTTTATAACAGCCATAGTTACCAACCTTTCTTGTATCAGTATTTACCCGTTTTGCTTTTTCTTCGGCTTTCATTTAGCTTGCGGCTTCTGTCGGTGGTCTCATAAATCGAGGAGATTATGACCACCATCACAAATGCTGCCGACAAGGCAAGAGCTATATCTGAATCTTCTTCCTTTTTATCAATATCCTTGAGTGTAACACGCTGATTCTGCCTGTATATCTGCTTTGCCTGAGAGTAGTCAACAGATGTGTCAAAGCGGATAGCCTTCACCATTTTTTCTACCTCGGCAATCTTATGTGCTGACAAATCCTTGCTCGATGTGAGACTCACGCTAACGAGGTTGCCATCATACACAGTTCTGAATTCACACAGATTGGTGTTTGCGGTCTTTAAACTAACCATTATAAAGGGGGTTGCCATGCCATCGGAGGCATCAATCCACCTTATGCGCCCTATATCACTCAGCGCAATGCCGCCATCCACCAACGAATCACGCAGTCCAACCAAAAGCTGCTCTCTGTCGTGAGGATCTGCAGCAAGGTTATAGTCATAGATGAGCTTGTGCTGCTTGATGTCATCATCAGAGTCTGCACCCTCAGAGGCACTTCGAACCGACACATTTATGTAGCTTGAGCCGTCATCTGTGGAACACACATACATTTCACCCGGCTCCATCACCTTTTCAACCCACTTTTGGTGACTATAGCCGCTTGCGCCAAGATGCGTCGCAAAAGCACTACTGCACTCAGTACGAGAACACGAATGATAACCGTCGGGCAAAATTATATTGTTAATATTAAATTGTTCAATGTCATGTGCATCAGCCGTTGAAGTTGAAAAAAAAGTAAAAAAAGCCATGCTTATCACAATAACTGTTTTTATAAAGTTCAACAATTTCACCTCTCGGGAGGAATTTTATGACGCTTTGTAAAATTCTGATGTTATGCCGTCACCACAGTTGAGATATGTGGTGCTTTCGTCTTCTGATGTGACAATGATGAAAAATCCGTCGACCATATAACTGCCAAGCTCACGGTTGCGTCCGTCTTCGGTTACATACACCTTGCCGTCTGTCTTGAAGGTATAGACCTCTCCGTCCTTTGAAGCAACCTCTGCATCAAAAGCTGAGCCTGCAGGGATTTGCCCTGCCCAAAACTGCGAATTGTCAAATGCTATATATTTGCGTTCTATAAATCGCGCTGTCTGCTTTTCGCCCGATGACGGCTTGAAAGCTACCTTGCCGCCGTCAAAGCGCCACTCGCCGCGCGACACCTTGCCATCAGCATTCATGGCATAGCTGCCGCCTGCGTCAAATTCAATAAATTCTTCACCGCCCGCGCCAGAGAGCACAAAAGTGCCGTCAAGACCTGCCGAGGTTGAAAACGAGGAAGCAATCATCACCGCCGTTATAATGGCGCATATTGCAATAAAAGCAAGCGGAACGAGTATCTTTGCAAGAGCATATTGCTTTGGCGCGAGAGTGAGCCTTGAGCCAAACAAGCGCACATTGTCCCCATCTTTGGTGATTATGCAAAATCTTTGAGCTTTATCCATAAGAGCCTCCGATTGTCAAATCATTGTTTCTGATAGAATATCGATGCAATACCGCTGTCGGCATCGGTGCCGCTTACACCATAGTCAAACATTACAAAGCGTGTCTGGGCAGAGTTGAGAGTGATGTCTATAAAATCACCGTCTACAGTGTATCTTCCGCTGAACATATATTTGAGACCGTTGTTTTCGGATTCTTCGTTGGTGTCGATAAACTCGGCAGATGCCTTGCCGCCCTTGGAGAGCTCTATGGTCATTTCGCCTTTGTCAGATGATGAAACAAGCGTTGTGTCAAACGAAGAAGCCTTTTCGACATGGCCATAATAAACACTCTTCATGTCGATAAGATATGAGCCATACACCTGATACATGCTTATGGCGCTTGCGCCCGAAAGCCCCACTGCCACAAACTCGGTGGCTTCTTTATTATAAGATGACCACCAGCCGCTGAGAGTGTCACCATTCATGTTTTTGGCTGCCACGCTGCCGTCGGGAATGAGCTGCACCGACACAATTGCCGCTGCGGGATCCTCAGAATTGACATCACCTGCAGAAAAATAGGTGCCCACAAGCTCGGGGTTGAGCTTGGCGCGGATTTCGCCGGCCTGTTTGGAATTTTCATCGAGCTGCTGAGAAATCTGCTTGTTTATCTCACCTGCAAGCTTTTCTTCCTGAGAGCTTCTGATGATATATTGTGACACAAAAATTGCAGCAACAACAACAATTACCACCGCCACTGCGATAACGGCGATTACCTCGCCTCTTAATTTTTTCTTGCTTTCTTCTGAATGCATATATGTTAATCTCCTTTATACTACAATTCATCATGATATATTGTAACATATTATTCAATCTATTGCAAGAGCAAATTATTTTTATAGACAAAGTGTATTTGATGTGTTATAATATAATAAATAACACAAAGGAGACACTGCTATGATGAAAAAAATAATTAGTGTACTTGTTGCAATGATACTCTCTGTTTCGGCTCTCGGCGCCCTGGCAGATTCAGACATCACCATCACTCTCGACGGCACACTGCTCGCTTCTCCTGTTTCTCCGATGATAGTAAATGACAGCACCATGGTGCCCTTCAGAGTGATATTTGAAGCTCTTGACATGCAGGTCAACTGGAGCGAAGCGCTGCAGAAGGTGTATGCCATGAATGATGAAAAGACCATCATTCTCACCATTGGGTCTGACAAAATGATTGTCAACACCGACATAAAAGACATTCCCGCTGTTCCCTTTATTTCCAACGGTCACACTCTCGTGCCCGTGAGAGCCATAAGCGAAGCTATGGACTGCAAGGTAGACTGGGACGGCGAAGCAAGAAAAGTTATCCTCAAAACTGCAGGTTATGTTGAGCCCGAACCATCTGTTGACACTCCCCCAAGTGAGCAGCCATCGTTCACCCCTGTGATTGACGATGCACCTGCCTACATCAACAAAAACAACGCAGAGCTTGCAGCCAAGCTCATTGAGCTTATCAACGCAAAGCGCTCAGACTATGGCCTTGATGTGCTCACTGCCGATGACAACATAAATCAGGTAGCACTTGCCCACAGTGAGGACATGGCAGATTTTGACTACCTTGACCACACCTCACCCACAGGCCACACCTACTATGACCGACTCGACATGGCAGGCATCTATTACATATCGGCAGCCGAGACTCTCGCTTCGGGCTTTCTCACAGCCGAGGATGTAGCAGAGAGCTGGATAAAATCTCCTGCCCACAAGGAAATAATCTTAAGCCCCTCATTCACCCACATTGGCGTGGGCTACTATGCAGGCGGCACCAATGGCACTTACTGGACAATGATGCTTGTGTCAAGATAGCAAATTAAAAACTCACACAAAAAAACATTCATTTTCAAGCAATTGAAAATGAATGTTTTTGTTTTTTTATTAATATGTACCAGACTTGCCTCTGCCTCTTTTGGACTCCATGTTGCGCTTGATGTCGTGCATCTTTTCGTCACTTGCCTGTTTGAATTTGTTGAGCTTATCTTCAAATGACATATCCGAATCAAAGCTTCTGCCCCACTCAAATTCCATAGGCTGAGCATGGAGGTCAGTTTCGGGGAGCTTGGGTGTGCGCGGTTTTTTCTCAAATCGGCTCTGGCGCGCAGGCGCAGCCTCGCCTCTTTCCTGCATCACCTGCTTGATGGAAAGACCAATCTTGCCTTTTTTGTCGGGCGCAAGCACCTTGACATCAACACTGTCGCCCACTTTTACATGGTCATTGATATCCTTTACATACGCTGTAGAAATCTCGGATATGTGCACAAGACCGGTCACACCGCCGTCTAACTCCACAAAAGCACCGAAATTTGTAACACCTGTCACTTTACCTGTAAGGATTTTTCCTTCTTCAACCTGCATGTATATTGCAGCCCCCTCATTTATCGTTTGAATTAATATATACTTTATCACCGGGTTCCACCAGGCCCAAGGTCTTTCGGGCGATGTCACGGTAATGCTATTCTGAGTGCATGTTCAGCTTATCTTCCTGAAGGTCCACATTGAGCTTCTTTTCCTGCTCAAGCTGGCGGCTCACCGAGGCGATGTCGGCCTTGTAGTCATTTATCTGACCTATTACGCCATGAAAAGCTGAAAAAACAAAACATATGAGACCGATAAATATTAAGCTTTTGAAAAGTTTAAGATTCTTTCTTTTGGTTTTTCTCATATTATTGAATCCTTCTATAGATTTATCATACTATCATACTGTATCATTATAAACCATTTTTGTCCGCTTGTAAAGATTTTTTGTTAAATTTTTTCCTCAAAAATGCTATTTTTTTCAATATTTTCTCATAAAATGCCCCCAAAGGCTTTGCACAAAGCATTGCACCCGATTTCAAAAGGTCAAAAGCTTTTGAAAAAACGCGGAATATGAAAA
>JAFYUA010000370.1 GCA_017549745.1 Clostridia bacterium
CTATGGATGTGGGAATGTGCAAATGGGCTTGAATGTTCACCAGTGAGTCATGTCAGCTACCGTGCCACCCCAAAGAGCATAGGCCACGGAGTGACATGTCGCGAGAATCTGACCGACAAAAGCAGTGTGTGGAAAGTGATATACAAGCTGAGCTTGTCGATTGAGGATTCACTCAGAAAAAACAAATTGCTTGCAGGTTCAGTGGCAATTGAAATCCGCAATGACAAGCTTGAAACAAAGCAATTTTGCCTGCAATTAGGCTCCCCTACTCACAGTGCATATGAGATTGCAAAAAAGGCGTATGCTTTGTTTGAGCAAAAGTACAAGCCCAAAAATGCACTGTGCGTGAGAAGTGTGTCTGTGAGGACAACTAATCTAAAAAGCGAAGATTGTGCAGAGCAAATGTCTTTTTTTGATGATGAGGAGAGGAAAGAAAAAAGCGAAACTTTCCAGAAAACCTTTTGTGATTTAAAAGATAAATTTGGCTCTGATGTAATCACCTATGCCTCTCTCATGGGTGACTTGAAATTACCAAGAAATGCGCCGTCAAAATCTGACCTTCCGCATTACAAATAAACAACATTGAAAGGATGACTAAAGCAATGAGAAAAACCAAAATAATCTGTACGCTGGGGCCATCGACCGACACTGAGGAAATCATAACACAAATGTGCAATGCCGGAATGAATGTGGCAAGACTTAATTTTTCCCACGGCGACTACACCCAGCATCAAAGAAAAATTGACATGGTAAAAAGTGTGAGAGAAAAGCTTGAAGCGCCAATCGCAATCATGCTTGACACCAAAGGACCTGAATACAGAATCAAAACCTTTGAAAGCGGTAGCATCACACTTTCTGATGGTGACAAATTTGTGTTTACAACAAGAGACATTGCAGGAAATCAGAACGAAGTGAGCGTGAATTACGAAAAGCTCACCGATGACCTCGAAGCAGGAGATGTGATACTCGTAAACAATGGTCTTGTAATATGTGATGTAGACAAAATTGACGGAACTGATGTAATATGCACTGTGCGTGTGGGCGGTGTGCTTTCTGACAGAAAGAGCATGAGCTTTCCGGGCAAGGTGCTAAACAAGGTGTATCTTAGCCAACAGGACAAAGATGATCTACTGTTTGGAATCAAAAATGATGTTGATTATGTGGCGGCATCATTTGTGTCGAGCAAGCAGGATATACTGGATGTGAAAAACTTTTTGAAAGAAAATGGCGGCGAAGACATAGGAATCATTGCCAAAATCGAAAATCGCACAGGCATCAACAACATTGAGGAAATATGCTCAGAATGTGACGGCATAATGATTGCAAGAGGTGACCTTGGTGTTGAGATACCATTTGCAGAGCTTCCCGCAGTGCAAAAATATATCATAGAAAAATGCCGTTTGCTTGGCAAGAGAGTAATAACAGCAACTGAAATGCTTGAATCCATGATATATAACCCGAGACCAACAAGGGCTGAAATCTCTGATGTGGCAAATGCGGTTTATGACGGAACGAGTGCTGTGATGCTTTCTGGTGAATCGGCAGCAGGAAAATATCCCGTAGAAACAATCAAGACGATGTCACAAATTGTGGAAGAGACCGAAAGCCACATAAACTACACCAAAAGATTCAAAAACAGTGAATTCAAAATAAGAAATAATGTGGATGCAGTGTCACATTCTACATGCGGAATGGCAATAGACATTGATGCAAGAGCGATTGTGGTGTCGTCGATGTCGGGAATGACGGCGAGAATGGTGTCGCGCTTCAGAGCACCGATGGATATAATTGGAATGACAACGAGCAAAAAAGCATGGTATCAGCTTGCTCTTTCGTGGGGAGTGCTTCCTGTGCACAGTGATGTGTTCACATCTACTGATGTGCTTTTCTATCATGCGTGCAGAGCCGCAAAAACAAAGCTCAATCTGCAAAAAGGCGATTGCATTGTAATGACGGGCGGCATGACCAACGGAAACTCAGGTAACACCAATATGATAGTGGTGGAAACAATCTGACAAGCAAAAAACCTTGTGTACAAAAGTACACAAGGTTTTTTTGATTTAATACATTAATTACATTTCAGCAATTGCTGCCTGTGCTGCTGCAAGACGAGCAATCGGCACACGGAAAGGTGAGCAGGAAACATAGTCAAGACCAATCTTGTGGCAGAATTCTACTGACACGGGGTCACCACCATGTTCACCACAGATACCGCAGTGCATTTCAGGACGAACCTTTTTGCCGAGTTCAACAGCGAGTTCCATGAGTTTGCCTACGCCTGTCTGGTCAAGTTTTGCGAAAGGATCGTTTTCGAAAATCTTAGCATCATAGTAAGCGTCGAGGAACTTGCCTGCATCATCTCTGGAGAAACCATATGTCATCTGAGTGAGGTCATTGGTACCAAAGCAGAAGAATTCAGCTTCTTTTGCGATGTCATCAGCTGTGAGAGCAGCTCTGGGGATTTCAATCATAGTACCAACTTCATATTTGAGGTCAGCACCTGCAGCTGCGATTTCAGCGTCAGCAGTAAGACAAGCTCTGGGGATTTCAATCATAGTACCAACTTCATATTCAAGCTTAATGCCTGCAGCAGCGATTTCCTTATCAGCAACTTCAACAACGATGTTCTTAACGAACTTGAATTCCTTAAGTTC
>JAFYUA010000371.1 GCA_017549745.1 Clostridia bacterium
GCCCAGGTCTAATATGAGATTTTCGAGTTCTTCATATGTTAAGTCACGCAAATTTGTCATACGCATGCTCCGTTCTTTTTTAGCCTGCACACAAAAAATCCGTCAGTATCGTCAATGTGTGGATAAAAGGTTTTGTATGCTACGCCCGTTTGAGTAAAAGGATATAAGGAAAATTCTTTGTGTTCATTTAAAAATTTGTGTATCACATCTTCGTTTTCAGCCTGCTCAATTGTACAAGTGGAAAAAACCATAGTGCCGCCCGGTTTGAGGTATCGGGCAGCATTTTTCAATATGCTGTAGCTAAGAGAAGAAAGCTCATCAATATCGCTTTCAGCTCTTGAATATCTGATATCGGGCTTTTTTCTTATTATACCAAATCCTGAACATGGAACATCGCATATTATCCTGTCTGCAGAGTTTTCATATTTGGGATTAAACACAGTCGAATCCTGAAGCACAGGTGAAACGATGGATATATTATAACGAGTGCAATTTTCCGATATCAAATCAAGCTTATGCTCATAGATGTCAAACGAAATAACTTCTCCACAGTTTCCCATAAGCTCCGCTGCGAAAAGACTCTTTCCGCCCGGTGCAGCACACATGTCGATTACTTTGTCTCCACTCTTTGCCTCTAAAAGATATGCGGCGAGTGCTGCAGCGGGGTCCTGAATATAAAAGTCACCATTTTTAAAAGGCTGAGTGTCAGTGAACATGGTTTTTGACACATTAATCTTCATGCAATAATCAAAATCAGGCAATTGGGGTATGGTAACCGATGCAGTCTGAATGTGACACTCATTGAGCTTTTGTGAAAGCTTTTCAAGGCTTATATTAACATTTCGTCTGATGCAAAGCTGTGCTTTTTGATTGAGCGAAAAAAGCAACCTGTCGGCAAATTCAAAACCAAATCTATTGACCCAACGATTTACTATCCACTCGGGGAATGAATGGTATATGCTAAGGCCTTGAACGCTCGTTTTGTCAATTGAATCAATGTCATCTCGGCTTACTGCTCTGAGAACTGCATTTACATATGACGAAAGCCTGTTTACCGAAGATTTTTTTACTATCTTAACGCTCTCATTTACCGCCGCAGAATCCGGCACTTTGTCCATATACAAAATCTGATATATTGCAGAGCGCAAAACTGCCAATACAAAAGGTGAAATTTTGTTGAGCTTAACGCTGGAGTGTTTGGCAATGATATAATCAAGAGTAATTTTTCTTTTGATTACACCATTGACAATTTCGCCAATAAATCGAATGTCGATTGGCGAAAAATCATCAAGTGCTCTTAATTTATTCATCTCTATGTTTACATAGGAAGAATTTTTTTCGATATCCAAAAGCATATTGACTGCTTTTTTTCGTGGGTTTGGTGACATTATCTTCTCCTGTTGTTGGCTAAAACTATAAATCTGAGCAATTGCATCATTGAAGTGAGTGCAGATGCCACATAAGTGAGTGCGGCAGCAGTGAGAACTTTTTTGGCAGCTTTGAGTTCATCATCTTCAAGATATCGTGATTCACTAAGTATGGCAAGCGCGCGTTTACTTGCGTTGAATTCTACAGGAAGCGTGATCAGCTGAAAAAGAACAACTGCCGAAAAAAGGATGATGCCAAAGTTTAGAAGCAATGGTGTGTTGACAATCAAACCAATGAGAATGAGCGGCATGGCTGCAGCAGAAGAAAATCTCACCGCAGGATAAATCGCATGGCGCAATTTCAAAGGAGCGTAGCCTTTGGAATGCTGGATTGCATGACCGCATTCATGAGCAGCAACA
>JAFYUA010000372.1 GCA_017549745.1 Clostridia bacterium
CATGCCGAAGCCAACGCCATCATCAGTGCAAAGCGTGACGAGATGATAGGTGCCACGCTTTATCTTGTGGGCAAGCACTATGCCACAGGCGAGCTTGTGGAAAATGCAATGTGCTGCGCTATGTGTAAAAGGCAGATTATAAATGCAGGCATAGAAAAGGTTATAATAAGAAACACCCATGACGAATACACAGTGACCTATGTGGCAGAGTGGATAGAAAACGACGAATCCCTCGACGGTGTGTATGGCTATTGAGGCAGATGGTGATGGATTCTAAACACACAAGATTGCGCCTTGCC
The DNA here is from genome assembly GCA_017549745.1 of Clostridia bacterium. Classification (GTDB taxonomy): domain Bacteria; phylum Bacillota; class Clostridia; order UMGS1810; family UMGS1810; genus RGIG1828. The sequence goes on from JAFYUA010000372.1 coordinate 300, forward strand.
TGCTACACATCGGGCATATCGATGTCGGTTGTGGCAAGCATTTCGCCCATATTGTTTCTCACATTCAGGAGTGCATATGGCATTTCGTATTCCTTGCTGGGGCTTTTGGTGCTCATAAATTTTGTGACTCAGCTTGGAGTTGACCTTGTTTTTTCGTTTTTTTCTCACAAATTCAACATCGCCAAAACAGTGAAGCTCATGCCTGTGATATGCCTTGCGGGGCTGATTATCTATGGCGTGTGGCCGTGGATTTTCCCAAACGCTGTGTATGCAGGCTTAGCTGTGGGCACATGCGTGTTCTCGGCGGCATCGGGGCTTGCCGAGGTGCTCGTTAGCCCTGTTATTGCATCCATACCCTCTGACGACCCCGACAGAGAGATGAGCAAGCTTCATTCCATGTATGCATGGGGTGTGGTGGGTGTTGTGATTGTGAGCACTTTGTTTTTGTATGCTTTTGGCAGCAGCAGTTGGCAGTGGCTTGCTCTGCTTCTTGCCATAGTTCCCTTGGTGTCGTCAGTGCTTTATGCAGGAGCCGAGATTCCTACTCTGGCAACTCCCGAACGCGCTTCGGGCGCTTTTCAGCTTTTGTCAAACAAAGTCGTGTGGCTTTGCGTGGCTGCCATTTTTTGCGGCGGCGCGGCAGAGTGCACCATGGCTCAGTGGAGCTCGAGCTATCTGGAGCTTGCCCTCGGCATACCCAAGGTGTGGGGGGATATTTTCGGCACGGCGCTATTTTCGATGGCGCTCGGCTTGGGCAGAACCCTCTATGCCAAATCGGGCAGGAATATAACAAGCGTGCTCGTTGCATGCATTTCGCTCTCGGCGGTGTGCTATCTTGTGGCGGCAGTGTCACCGATTTCATGGTTGGGGCTCATAGCCTGTGTGCTCACGGGTCTGTGCACTTCGATGCTCTGGCCCGGCACTTTGGTTGTTGCCACTGACCGTTTCCCTGCTGGCGGAGTGTTTATATATGCTCTCATGGCGGCAGGGGGCGACCTTGGAGCATCGGTTGTGCCTCAGCTTATGGACATCATGACCGATGCGGCAATTGCCATGCCTGCTGCAGCAGAGCTTGGATCAAAGCTGGGCATGGGAGCCGAGCAGCTTGGCATGAAGCTCGGCATGCTTGTGGGTATGATTGTACCGCTTTGTGCAATACCGCTTTTTGTGCATTTACATAGAAAAGATTAAAACAAAGCCGTTGGATAGCTCCAACGGCTTTTGGTTTTTAATCTTCAAGCATTTCGGTGCTTCTTTTAAGAATACCTTTCATAAATGCAATTGCAGTTCCGTAGTTAGTGAAAGGAATGCCTTCGTCAATTGCCATGTTCATTCGGTAGGTGACTTCTTTTTCGGTTATCATGCAGCCTCCGCAATGAATGATGAGCTTATATGGCGAGAGGTCATCGGGAAATCCGTGACCTGATGTAAATTCAAAGTGGGGATTTGCGCCTGTAAATTTTCTTATCAGGTTTGGAAGCTTCACTGTGCCAATGTCTTCACACTGGCGGTGGTGGGTGCAGCCCTCGCAGATGAGGACTTTGTCATCATCTTTTATTTGGGCAATTTTCTCAGCACCCTTTAGCGCGGTGTGCAAAAATCCTTTCATGCGCGCCATAAGGATTGAAAAGGATGTGAGTCTGATGTCAGACGGGGTCGCTTTGCTCACTTCGCCAAACACCTGTGAATCGCAAATGACAAGTGCAGGTTTTTGGGGCAGTGCTGCCAGCGTGGCTGAGTAGGTGTCATCGCGTGTGACTATGGCAGTGGCGCCATGGTCGAGCAAATCTCTGATTACCTGCTGCTGAGGCAGAATGAGCCTGCCCTTGGGAGCGCTTTTGTCTATGGGCACTACCAAAAGTGCGGTTTCGCCTTGCTTTACAAGGTCTGATGTCAGACGAACTTCCTGCGCTGGTGTTACAAGTGCGCCAAGCTTATCTTTGAGCTCATCTATGCCTGTGCCCAAAAGTGCCGACACGCTCACTTCATTTGAATTGTCATTGCTTTGTGCAGCGATGTCACTTTTGTTTTTGGCTATCACATATGGAATGTGTTTTGCCTCAAAGAGCTTCAGCAACTCTTTTTCAGAGGCGGTCATCTCTTTGGATGCATCGGTCACAAGCACGGCGATATCAGTTCTTGCAAGAATCTGCTTTGTTTTTTTCACTCTTTTTTCGCCAAGCTCTCCCTCGTCATCAAATCCGGGTGTGTCGATGATGAGCACGCTTCCAAGCGGCAAAAGCTCCATGGCTTTTTGCACGGGGTCGGTGGTGGTGCCGGCTGTGTCTGACACAACCGAAAGCTCCTGATTGGTGATGCGGTTCACAAGGCTCGATTTGCCTGCGTTTCTGAGCCCGAAAAAGCCGATATGTATTCTGCTTGATGATGGTGTAGAATTCATTTTTATCACTTACCTATATGTTTTTTTAAAGGGGGATTGCTCCCCCTGTTTTTTTATATTATTCTTCGTCAAAATTTGTGATTACATTTGAGTAGGCAGTCTTTGCGCTCACACCCTTGAGCTTGCCAAGCTTGCCCGAAATGGTGTTGATTATGTCCTGCGGAGCATCTACTGCAATGCTTATGATGTGAATGTCTTTTTCTCTGTAGGGCAGACCCATTCTGCCTATGATGTGCCTGCCGTATTCATGAAGCAGGGCATTGAGCTCGTCGACCGAGTCCATATTTTCTACTATAATGCCTATCACTGCAACTCTTGTTTCCATAAAATTCACCTTTCTCACTTTGGTATAAAACAAAATATTTGTTTTATGTAAATTTTATTCCTCGTGCGTTGCGGCAATCACTGCTTTGGCAAGCTGATCGGGGCATGAGGTTGCCTTGAAGCCGCATCTTATGCCCGAGAGAAGCTCTGCCACCTCTTCGGCTTTTCTGCCCTCGCACATTTTGGCAAGGCCTTGCGTGTTGCCTGCACAGCCGCCTGTGAATTTCACATTTTTGACTATGCCGTCTTCTATGTCAAAGCTGATGCTTTTGGAGCACACTCCGTTTGTTTTGTAGTTGTATTGCATTAAAAATCCCTCTTTCACGAAGCTTATTATTTACAAATCAAACTTATTTTATCACAAAATTTGCTTTGTGTCTATAATCTGTTGATTTTAAATTTTATGTGTGATAAAATATACCTACTCAGATGAAAAGGTGATTAATGTGAACAAACAAATTTTTAAAAAATATATGGGTGTGTTTTGCACCATGCTGATTGCAGTGAGTCTTTTGTGCGGCTGCAGTGCGAGCGATTCAAAAGAGCCTGCTTCATTCTCTGATTCTGCAGCGTCAGTCAGACTTGGCGAGGGCGAAAAAGAATTTTGCGTGGAGGTTGTGGGTGCCGACAAGGCAAAAACAAGCTTTGTTATCAACACCAATGACAAAACCGTGGGCGAAGCTTTGCTTAATCTGAGCTTCATAGATGGCGAGCAGGGGCCGTATGGCTTGTATGTCAAAACGGTCAACGGCATAACACTTGACTATGACAAAGACAAAATGTATTGGGCTTTTTATATTAACGGTGAATATGCAAGCAAAGGTGTTGACGAAACCGAGATTGACCAAAGCTGCACATATTCTTTCAGGGCGGAAAAATGATGAAGCTATCTACCAGAGAAATAATAGTTTTCGCTCTGTGCGGAGCCATAATGTATCTTGCCAAGATGCTCATGGAGCTTGTGCCCAATGTGCATCTCACAGGAGTGTTTGTGATTGTTTTCACTATTGTGTATGGCGCTAAGGCGCTTTATCCCATATATGTTTTTGTGTTTCTGACGGGGCTTTTCTCAGGCTTTGCGCCCTGGTGGATTCCGTATCTGTATATATGGACAGTGCTGTGGGGCGTGGTGATGCTGCTGCCCAAAAGGGCAAGGGTGCCGTCATATGTATATATGCTGATATGTGCACTTCATGGCATGTTGTATGGCGTGCTTTATGCCCCTGTGCAGATGATCGTGTATGGCATGAGCTTTGAGGGCATAATCGCCTGGGTTGTGGCAGGGCTGCCGTGGGATGCAGTGCACGCAGCGGGCAACTTTTTTTGCGCGGTGCTGATACGGCCGCTCGCATCTGCTATCAGACGGATTGAAAAATAAAAAACGAATGTGTCAAATGATATAATCCCCTCAGAATAGTCTTGAAATATTTTTGTTATTTCAAGTGTCTACTCTAAGGGGATTATATCATGGGATTGCTCCGTTTTTTTGTGGACATCCTCTTTATTTTCTTTTTCGGTTATGATAAAATATACTCTGAAAATATTTTTGAAGAATATTTTGGTATGATATAAAGAACATTTTAAGTTTACAATCATGGGGTATTTTATTATAATGAAACTATAGTAAGGATGATGCGCAGTGAAAACCTATCTTCGTCACAGGATACTCAATGTGGTGGATGTAAAAGAGCTCATAGCCCTTGAATATCTCGACTTTGAGGGCAAATATTCAGAATATGCAGAGACCCACGATTTCTGGGAAATCTGCTATGTACAGTGCGGCGAGATTGAGCTTTCTTTGAGCGGCAAAAAGCACCCCGTTTCACAGGGGCAGGTCATTTTGATTCCACCCGACAAAAAGCATTCCTACTCATCTGCTACGGGAAATGCAAGCAAGGCTTTTGTCATTTGCTTTGAAAGCTTTTCTCATGCCCTAAAGCCACTTGGTGAAAGATGCTTTAGTCTTGACTGTGCCTTGCTTGATTGCATGAGCAAAATAATCTCAGAATGTGCACTCACCTTTCGCATGAACGAAAACGAGCTGCTCGAAGTGCTTCCCTCGCCCGCGTTTGGCGGTCAGCAGGCAATAATACTTCTCATTGAGTATTTTCTCATTTGCCTTTTGAGGCGTCTTTCCACCGAGAAAAACGCCGGCATAGTATTCCTGAGCGGTGAAAAGTTCTATGCTGACCTGGTAGATGTGGTCATAAGATTTTTCCGTGATAACCTTCACGAAAAGCTTTCGCTTGATGACATCTGCAACAAGTTCAACTATTCGCGCTCATTTATCTGCAAGACCTTCAAGCAGCAAACCGGCGAAACTCTGTTTTCGTGCTTCACAAGGCTCAAGCTCGAAGAAGCCCGAAGGCTTTTGGAGCAAACCGACATGACAGTGACCAAAATTGCTGCTACTCTTGGCTTTAAAGAAACCAAATATTTTGATGCACTCTTTAAAAAGCACACCGGCATGTCACCTCTGGCATACCGAAAAAATATAAAGGAGAGATAATTATGAATTACCCCACAATCAATGGAAATGAATACCTCCAGAGAGTCAACGCACTCCGCACCGAAATGGCAAAGAGAAATGTTGACGTTGTGGTAGGATTTTCCAACCTTCTCGAAATCGCAATTGTTCGCTATTATTGCGGTTTTGCTCCCGTAAACGAAAGCTCAGCTATTGTTATTCCTGCCGATGGCGAAGTAATTGTGTGCAGCGGTCAGGCATCTTTTGACTACTGCGAAGTTCAGAATGCACTCCCCGGCAGCCGCATGGCAATACTTCCTGAAATCGGCGAAGTAAGTGGATTTGAATATGATACCGAAGGTCAGCTTGACTTCACCGAGCTTTTTGAGCAGCTGAAAGCAGCCAACCCTGGCATCAAGAGAATCGGCTTCATTGGCCGCCTTATCTTCCCGTCTATCATCATGGACAAACTCAGAAAGGTGTTTCCCAACGCTGAGATTGTTGACTTTGACGATGTTCACTATGAGCAGAGAATCCGCAAGAGCCCTGCCGAAATTGAAATCCTCAAAACCAACTGGGATATGGTGTCTCAGATGTTTGAAAACGTTGTGCCCCGCATCCAGGTGGGCATGACAGAGCGTCACATTGAAGGTATGTTTGAAGCTGAAATGATGAGCCTTGGCGCAGAGAGCTATGTTCAGGCATTTGCTCCCATGGTTGCCACAGGCGAGAAAAACTCCTACATCAGCATGTGCCGCAATACACTTCGCCAGATTAAAGAAAGCGAAATCATCAACCTTGCAGCAGGTGTGTGCTATGAGGGATACAACGGCATCATCTGCAGTCCACTCGTACTTGGCGAAATCCCCCAGAAAATCAAAGACGCTGTTATGTGTGCTTATGATGCACTTAACTATGCATCGGCCAAAATGGTTCCCGGTACTCCTTGCGACGTTGTGCTCAATGCATACACCGAATATCTCACAAAATATGGCTACATAGACTACTGCCCGTACGGAAGTCTCCACAGCACAGGTATGCTCGAATGTGAAGCGCCCATCTTCTCCGTTGATAACAAAAGAGTAATCGAAGAAAACATGGCTATATGCATTGATGCGTATTTCAAAGGTATGGAATGGGGTTCATTCCGTATTGAGGATTGCTACCTCATTACCGACAAAGGCGCTAAACGCATGACAACCTACAACGATAAAGCAGTTCCCAAAATTTTCAAATAAGAGGTGTTTAATATGAAAATAGGTAAGAAAAACTGGGTGTTCTGTGACGGCTATCTCCCCCCAAAGGGTGACAACCCCGAATTTGAAGGACATGAAGCTCTCATGCTCACCAATCTCAACAAAAACAAAGCCAGAATCGAGCTTGTGATTGTGTTTGAAGACAGAGACCCCATCGACGGCATCTGGGTTGACCTCGACGGCATGAGAACAACCTGCGTGCGCATGGATAAGCCCCTCGGCAAAGACGGACTCGTGCTTGGTGAATCGGTTCAATACACCGTTTGGGTAAAGAGCGATGTACCGATTTGCGCTTGCTTTGGCAGACTTGATGTGCGCCAGACCAATATGTCCTACTACAGTGTAGAAGGCTATGCTTTCTGATTAATTTGAACTAAAATTAAAAAAGTGCGTTAACTCGCGCATCAACCACCACTTTGTACAAACACAACAAATAACCTAATATTGAATTCTAATACCCAAAGGGACTGTAAAAAAGTCTCATCTAAAAATCGAGGATGAAAGTCCTCGATTTTTTGTGCACAAAAATAGCTGAAACCATAGCGGAATCAGCCATTTTGCGATATAATTTTGGTATGACAAGTAACAAAATCAACCAAAAAAATTATATACCAATTCAAATGAAATTTCTGATCAAATCTACACATTCAACGAAATTATTAGTTGAGTACCGATACATTCAAGAAACAATTGCATCGATTTTATCAAGCTCTTCTTTGGTAAAATCAAGATTTTCTGTCATTTTGAGATTCTCTGTTATTTGCTCAGGCTTTGACGCTCCGATTAATACACTGGTAACACCCTCGCGGCTATATACCCAAGAAAGCGCCATTTGTGCCAGAGTTTGTCCTCTCTCTTGCGCAATCATATTGAGCTTTGCAATTTTTTCTATCATTTCTTCAGATAATGAATTTTCATTTAAGAACCTGCCATCAGTTTTCACTCTGCTGTCAGATGGAACACCGTGCAGATAACGATTAGTAAGAAGCCCTTGTGCAAGAGGGCTGAAAATAATCATGCCTTTTTGTTTTGAATTTGCACTTTTGAGTATTCCGTTTTTTTCAACAGTTCTGTCCAAAATAGAATATCTGTTTTGATTGATGATAAAAGGACAATGAATCTCATTCAATATCGCCGCAGCTTTTTCCATGGTTTCACCATCATAATTTGATAGTCCCACATAAAGAGCCTTGCCGCTTTTTACTATACTGTCAAGTGCCCACATCGTTTCATACAAGGGGGTGTCGGGGTCCATTCTGTGATGATAAAAAATGTCGACATAGTCAAGCTTCATTCTTTTGAGGCTCTGGTCAAGGCTTGCAGTAAGATATTTTTTGCTGCCCTTGTCACCATATGGACCAGGCCACATATAATAGCCTGCTTTGGTGCTGATTATCATTTCGTCGCGATAGGCTTTGAGATGGGAGTGCAATATTTTGCCAAAATTGGTTTCGGCACTTCCTGCTTCAGGGCCATAGTTATTGGCAAGGTCAAAATGCGTGATGCCATTATCAAAAGCAGTGAAGCACATATTGCACATGTTGTCATAGTCAGCATTGCTGCCAAAATTGTGCCATAATCCCAGTGACACTGCAGGAAGCTTGAGTCCGCTTTCGCCGCATTTTCTATATTCCATAGATTCGTATCTTTGTTCATTTGCAGTATAAGTCATATATTATTCCCCTTTCATGCAATCAAGGCACTAATATTTTTATTCAAAATATGATTTATATTCAGGCATCGGTGAATCAGGGAAGAAATGTGCATACAAATCAGAAAAATAATCATCGGTCATGCTTGCAATATAGTCAATTACAATATCTTCAGGGCAGTTTTCCTCAAGGTAGCTCGATTTGTTGTAATATGAACGAATTTTGCCGATGTAATTGATGTGATGACGGAAAATATAGGAATTGGTGTCGCCTGACTTGAGGTCAGACAGAAGCTTGTGATAGAGCTTGGAATACATGGGGCGGATGTATTCATCCTGCACACTCTTGACTGCGTCACTTCGATAGATATATTTATAGTTTTCGTTCATGGCAAGCTTAAGGTCATCATAGTATTCACTGTCGAGCATGATGTAGGGCTTATCGAAGCTGTTTTCAACCACATTGACAATGAGGTTGTTGATGATAGAAGCATTGAACTTGCCGAGATTGCCTGCATTGAAGATGTCATCGGAGTCAATGACTTTAGCTCGCACCGCATCCTGACGGTCTTTGCCGATGTAGGCAATGAGGTCACTTATGCGCACAACACAACCCTCTAAGGTTGCGGGGATAAGTTTGGCACTAAAGGCGGGGTCGGTGTATGACGAGGCGATTTCAGAGTCAAGCTGCTCAAAGGTTTTGGAAG
>JAFYUA010000043.1 GCA_017549745.1 Clostridia bacterium
CGAGCTTTGATGAGCTTATAGCATCTGATATAGACGCCGTGTTCATAGCAACTCATGTGGACCGCCATGCCGAGTGCGCCATAAAAGCCCTCAGGGCAGGCAAGCATGTGCTCAGCGAAATTCCTGCGGTCACTTCGCTCGACGAAGCACACGCCCTGAAAGCCGAGGTTGCCTCTCACCCCAACCTCAAATACATGAGCGCCGAGAACTGCTGCTATTGGGCGTTTGTGCAAGGGTGGAAGAGAATGTATGAAGAGGGCAAGTTTGGCGACATCGTGCTTGCTCAGGGTGAATATCTCCACGGCAAATACTACAGCAATGATATAGAATGTAATTTATCGCCTGACCACTGGCGGCTCACTCTGCCCGCCATTCAATACATCACTCACACGCTCGGACCTCTTCTTTATATAATGGATGACCGCTGTGTATCGGTCACCTGTCTTGAGCCTGAGATGGTGCACTACTCCAAAAGGTCTGCTCCGTCAAACGGCATTGCTCTTTTTGAAACCGCAAAGGGCGCAGCAATCCGCGTGAGCATATGCTTTGGTGCTTTTGTGGGCTTTGACCACAACTATAGCATGTATGGCACCAAAGGCATGATAGAGACCGACAACACCACATCGTTTTTTGATGCTCATTCTTTTGCGAGGTTTGCCGATGTGCCCGATTCTTGTGGCGATAAGATAGACATCCCCGTCACGCTCAAGTTCCCCGGGGCAACTCTCGACGGTCACGGCGGCGCCGATTTCCTGATGATATCCGACTTTGCCGACTGCATCATCAATGACACCAAACCCCTGCTCGACATCAACTGGGCACTGCGCATGGCTCTGCCGGGCATCTATGCACATATGTCTGCTATCTCGGGCGGCAACAGGATTGAGTTCTAATTATTGTATGATATTCCAAAAATTGATGTGTTGTCAACTTGGCTGAGTTAATATAAACTTATATTATAGTATTTACTTGTCGGAGGTGAACTGAAGTGAAAAGTCGCATATCGCACCCCTATGACGGCAGCGGCGTTGGCGATTGGATTGCAGAGCGTGTCTGCCAAAGCTTCAGCTATCCTCTGAGTCATGAAAACAATCTGGCGAGCTACATAGCGGGCGGCTACTATATTCAGGCAGAAAATGCACTGGGCCAGATTTTTTCGTATATTGCAGATTTTTCGCCCGATGAAAAACTCATTGTTTTGTCGGGGCTTGCACTGAGGCTTTTGAAGATTGTTTTTGAAAATGCGCAAATCCCTTTTGACGAGCGCTCGGCTCTTATGTACAATCTGGCAGGCATCCTTGATGCAGAGCCTGAGCAGTGCAAAGTCGTGATAACCGACGCTGTCCACACCTTGTGTCTTCATCGTCAACCCCTTGCCGACAAGTTCCCGCCTCTGGTCATCAAAACCCAAAAAGCTGTGAAGCGATATTATAACAACCCCAATCTGAGCATTGCCATGATTGGTGAAAAGCTTGGTGTTTGTGGTTATTATGCTTCCAAGCGGTTCAAAAAATGCACAGGCGAAGCCCTGAGTGACTACATATGCCGCGTGAGAGTGGAACGAGCCAAATGGCTCATGACCGATTCGTCACTCACGCTTTCTTCCATTGCAGCGCGCGTGGGATTTGGAAATGCGCGTTCTCTCAACATAGCGTTCAAAAAGGTTGAGGGCATGGCGCCGAGTGTGGCAAGGTCATTGTGTAGAGACATATGATTGATTAATATATACAGATAAATCTTTGAGGAGGATAATAATGAAGAAAATCATAAGCTTTCTTTTGGTTTTGGTAATGCTCAGCGCGTCACTTATCGGTTGCGCTAAGGAAGAAAAGGTTGGAGTCACTGTTGATTCCGAGGATACTCTTAC
>JAFYUA010000373.1 GCA_017549745.1 Clostridia bacterium
TATGTATTTGATGAGAGCGCCGAATTTGCAAAGACCCATGACAATGAGCATGATGCCCGCCATGATGGTGGCAATGACAAGGCCGCTTGTGCCATGCTGGACAACTATGCCTGCAACAATGGTGGCAAATGCAGCCGTGGGGCCCGAAATGTTGACTCTGCTGCCGCCAAAGAGGGAAATCACAAAGCCTGCAACAATTGCAGTGTAAAGACCCTTTTCGGGAGAAACGCCCGAAGCAATGGCAAGCGCAATGGAAAGCGGAAGAGCTATGATGGCAACAATGATACCTGCAATGATGTCACTTGTGAGCTGTTTGCCATTGTAGCCTTTGAGTGCCGAAAGAATTTTTGGCTCAAAAATTTTCATTTCAAAATTCATCTCCATAGGTATATGATTAATTATAATATCACAGTGAAATTCAAATGTAAATCGACATTGGAATATATTGTAGAATTTTGACAAAAGGCAACATTGGAAAAAGATATTTAAATTACATAATTAATATTATATATAATGCATAATTAACCGCGCCTTTAAGCCTTGGCAGTTCACTTTTTATATAAAAATAAACAATAACTATTCTCTTTTTTGCTAAAATAAAGTAAAATTATGATAAAATATAATAATTGTGTTGACTTTACTGCTTTAGCATGATAAAATGCTAAAGTGAACTTTCAGTTTAACTATTCCCTTTTTGGAGGATTTTTTATGAAAATAGAAAACAAGCTTCTCAAAAGCGATGAAAAAGTTGTGCTTGAGCTTCGCTCGCTTTATGAAAAATACGGCTATGCCCAGTACAAGATGAGCAAATTTGAAGAGTATGATTTGTATGTGAGAAACAAGGATTTTCTTGTGTCTGACAATATCATCACCTTCACCGACACCAACGGCAAGCTCATGGCACTAAAGCCCGATGTGACCCTTTCTATCATCAAAAGTAGCAAGGATTGCACAGGCTATGCCCAAAAGGTGTATTACAACGAAAATGTATACAGAGTGTCGAAAAGCACCGAGTCATTCAAGGAAATCATGCAGGTGGGTCTGGAATGCATAGGCGACATTGACAACTACTGCATATATGAAGTGCTCCATCTTGCAGCCGAGAGCCTCGGCATTATATCGAAAAACTTTGTGCTTGACATTTCGCACATGGGCATCATCTATGACATGATAAAAGAGCTTGAACTACCATCTGATGCCGAAAAGGAAATCCTCAAAGCAATGGGCGAAAAGAACGCACATCAGATTATGGCAGTGTGCAAAGCTTGCAACGCCGACGAGGCAAAGGCTCAGAAATTAGCCGAGCTTGCCACTGTGTATGGCAGCGTGGAAGCTACTATTGATAAGATAAAGCAAATCGCAGGCGAAAAGAGCGCCAAGGCAGTGAGCGAGCTTGAAGAGATTGCATCTGTGATTTCAGCAGGCGGGCTTGGCGACAAAATACATATTGATTTTTCGGTTGTCAACGATATGAGCTACTACAACGGCATAGTGTTCAAAGGCTTTGTGGAGGGAATTCCCGAGGGGGTTCTTTCGGGCGGTCAGTATGACAAGCTCATGAAGAAGATGAACCGCAAAGCTCATGCCATTGGATTTGCAGTGTATCCCGACTTTTTGGAAAGGCTTGCAGATGACACCAAGCAATATGATGTTGACACAGTTATCATCTATGATGATACCACTGACCTAAAGACCCTTGCCGATGCAGTGAACATGATGAGGGCAAGCGGTCAGAGCGTGATGGCTCAAAGAGAAGTGCCGTCTAAGCTCAAATACAAACAACTTCTCAAAATGAACGGAAAAGGGGTTGAAACGCTTGAAAACAATGCTTAATGTGGCTCTGCCAAAGGGCAGACTCGGCGAAAAAGTGTATGACATGTTTGAAAAGGCTGGGTTTGAGTGTCCGTCTATAAAAGAAAACAACCGCAAATTAATATTTGAAAACCCCGAAAAGGGCGTGCGATATTTCTGGGTGAAGCCGTCGGATGTGGCAATATATGTAGAGCGCGGAGCAGCCGACATCGGCGTGGCAGGAAAGGACATCTTGCTCGAATACGAGCCCGACATATATGAGCTCCTCGACCTCGGCTTTGGCAAGTGCCGAATGGCAGTGGCGGCAAAGGCCGATTTCAGAGACAATCCCCAAAGAACCCTGAGAGTGGCAACAAAGTTTTCAAACATTGCCAAAGGCTATTATGCAGCCATGGGGCGCGACATTGACATAATCCACTTAAACGGCTCAATTGAAATTGCACCCATATTGGGGCTTTCTGATGTGATAGTGGATATTGTGGAGACAGGCACCACACTCAAAGAAAATAACCTGCAGGTGACAGAGACCATAGTGCCCATAAGCGCAAGGCTCATTGCCAACAAATCAAGCTTCAAATTCAAAAGCGAACAGATTGAAGCCATAGCCAAAAGTCTTGCCCTGCAAACGGAGGAAAAAAATGA
>JAFYUA010000044.1 GCA_017549745.1 Clostridia bacterium
CTATAGTAACAATCAAGCACGCCCAAGGGTTTACCTTCTCTTATATCAAATGCTATCTGACCGATTTCTCCAGGGTCACACACACTAAAATCATCACGCAACAGCACCGTCTTAAAGCCTGCGGCGGGTCTGCCCATTGAGCCCGGCTTTGGTGTGTCCCACATATATGTGCCAAGCAAAATCGGTGACTCCGTCTGACCAAAGCCTTCATACACCTTGAGTCCGGTTGCCGCATAAATCTGGCTGAAAACTTCGGGGTTAAGAGCTTCGCCGGCAGTTGAAATATGCTTAAGCGATGACAAATCATACTTTTTCATATCGGATTTTATGAAAAATCTGTATATGGTCGGAGGTGCACAGAAAGTTGTGATTCTGTATTTGACTATCATCTCGAGCAAATCAGTAGGAACAAATTTGTCGCTATAATCGTATACAAACTGTGCAGTTCCGGCAATAAACTGACCATAGAGCTTACCCCATGAGCACTTTGCCCAACCGGTGTCAGCAACAGTGAGATGAAGTCCATCATCAACAACATTGTGCCAGTATTTTCCTGTGGAAATATGTCCCAAAGGGTATGTGAACGAATGAAGAACCATTTTGGGGTTGCCTGTGGTGCCGGATGTGAAGTACACAAGCATAGGGTCATCGTTGCAAGTTGCCTCTTCGCCTGTGGGCCTGTCAAAAACCGACGATTCGTTCATGATTTCCGAGTCAAAGTTATACCAGCCGTCATGCTTTTCATCACCGAGAACACAGCACGCCTTAACTGACGGACAAGCTGAAAGACTTTCATCAACATGAGAGCGAATCTCACCTTTGTCAGAACAAATTATCATTTTGATGTCAGCACTGTTACATCTGAAAACAATGTCCTTTTTGGTGAGAAGATGGGTTGCAGGAATTGCAACGGCACCAATTTTATGGAGTGCATATATGCTGATCCAAAACTGATAATGCCTTCTGAGAATGAGCATTACAAAGTCGCCCTTTCCAATGCCGATGCGCTTGAAAAAATTAGCCGCTTTGTTAACCTCGCAATCAAGCTGAGAAAAAGTGAAAACCCTTTCTTCGCCCTCATCATTGCACCATACAAGAGCTCTTTTGTCAGGGGAAACGCTGGCATACTCCCCTATTACATCATAAGCAAAATTGAAATTTTCAGGAACTTTCACCTTGAAATTTTCATAATAATCTTCGTAACTTTTAAATTCTGTTTTAGTCAAAAACTTGCTAAGTAAATTCATTTGTATATGACCTTTCTGTATTATAATCAGTCAGTGACAATGGCTAAAAACACAGCTTCTTCTCCATCAAGTGCTCTCATACCATGCCAATGCTTGGAATCAAAAATGAGCGAATCTCCTTCTTCGAGGATGATTTCTTTACCGTTGATTATAATGCAGACTCGGCCTTTCAGACAATAGTTAAATTCCTGACCGGGATGACTGTTGAGGTGTACAGAGTTGGTATCTTCGCCATCAGATGGTGGAACAGTAACCAAAAAAGGCTCTAATGACTTGTTGGCAAAATTAAATGCCAAATTGTTGTATTGATATTGTTCTCTTCGTTTAACACCAAGACCCTGTCCTGCCTTGACATACTGATACACACTGAGTTTCGGTGCATCACCTGACAAAATCGAAGTGAAAGCAACATCAAATTTGTTGGCAAGCTCATATAATATGCTGATTGGCATATCGTCTTCGCCTTTTTCATATGAAATGTATTTTTCGACAGAAATGCCCAAAAAATCGGCAACTTCTTCCGTTGATAACTCAGCAATTTCTCTGAGGTCCTGAATTCTCTGGCCAATAAGCTTTACCTGTTCATTCATATAAGTCCACTCCTTCCATAACGCATAATATCACAAATACATTTTATAATGTTTATCGAATAAAGTAAATAAGTTTTTTATAAATTCATGGAAAAATTACAAAAAACACTATGTATCAATTTATAAAACAGTGCAATAATATATTTGGAAAGTGAGATGTTGAATATGAAAACAAAAAAACTTCTTGCAGCATGTGTAATGTCATTTGTATTGCTTATGAATTTCGCCGCATGTTCATCGGATCAAAATGGTGACAATCCTTCTACAAATGACACCATGAACAATACCGTAGACGGAAAAACAGAATCACTCAAAGAAGACATCAAGCAAGACACAGGCAACATGAAGGATGACATCGACAATACCATTGATGATGTCACCGGTAACAACTCCGACGGGGCAGATAAAAAATAAAAAACATTTACAAAAATAGTTTTTTATAGTATAATTATTCAGGTAATGATGTGTAGTGATTACCTGAATTACATAACAAAATTATGGTAAACCAAAAGGCGGTTGCTTGTAATATGAAACAAATGACAAAATTTGTGTGTGAAGAGTGCGGTTATTCTACTCCAAAATGGCTTGGAAAATGCCCTACCTGCGGTAATTGGAACACTTTTCATGAAGAAAAAGAGGTCGCACCATCAAGGTATGCATCTCCTTCACAACCCACTGTGTCGCGCATAACAAAGCCCAAAAAACTTTCTGAGATAGACATTAACGAAACCGAAAGAACTTCGTCAGGAATTTTAGAGCTTGACCGGGTTCTTGGTGGTGGTATTGTAAAGGGCTCTTTGGTACTGGTGGGCGGTGACCCCGGTATTGGAAAATCCACTTTACTTTTGCAAATATGTGAAAAAATCAATTCTACCAAAACGGTGCTCTATGTATCGGGCGAAGAATCAGCTCAACAACTCAAGATGCGTGCATCAAGACTTAAAACCACCAACGAAGCACTGTTTATACTTGCCGAAACCGAGCTTGACACTATTTTGAACGCTGCTCAGGAAATGATGCCCGAAATTATGATTATCGACTCAATTCAGACTGTGTTCAAAAATGACATCCCTTCAGCCCCCGGCACTGTTACTCAAGTGCGCGAAGCAACCCACCATCTTATGCGATTTGCCAAAGAAAATAATGTAGCTATTTTCATTGTGGGTCACATGACAAAAGATGGCAATATTGCAGGCCCCAGAATGCTGGAACACATGGTTGATTGTGTACTTTATTTCGAGGGCGAAAGAACTCAAAGCTACAGAATCTTGCGCACAGTGAAAAACCGATTTGGTTCAACAAACGAAATCGGCGTTTTTGAAATGAAAGAAGAAGGTCTTACCGAGGTGAAAAACCCATCTCAAATGCTTCTTGATGGCAGACCTCAAAATGTAAGCGGGTCTACAGTTGTATGCACCCTCGAAGGAAGCAGACCAATCCTTGCAGAGGTGCAGGCACTATGCTCCCCCACCGGATTTGGCAATCCAAGAAGAATGGCTACAGGCATTGACTTTGGGCGTTCTGTGCTACTCACGGCAATTTTGGAAAAGCAGCTTGGATACCCGATGCAAAACAACGATGTATACATAAATGTAGTTGGCGGAATCAAGCTCATGGAAACAGCCACAGATCTGGCAATAATTGTGGCGATTGCGTCCAACATTAAAAATTTCATCATAGATTCAAAAACAATCATACTGGGCGAAGTCGGGCTTACAAGTGAAGTGAGATCTATAGGCTTTTGTGAACAGAGAATCAATGAGGCAGCAAAATTAGGATTTGATTTTTGCATCTTACCGGCAGCAAATGCTGAAAGTCTGCCACAAAGAACTGATATAAAGCTTTTGCCCGTCAAAACAGTTGTGGATGCTATAAAATACCTCAAAAAAATTGAACAATACAGAATAGAAAAATCAGCTTCACAGTGAAGCTGATTTTTCTATTCAAACAATATATGCTCAGCCGGGTCAATATATATCCCGTCTTTTTTCATTTCAAAATGCAGATGCGGTTCATCACAGATTTCCGAAACACAACTATCCGCAAGAGTTCCAAGCTTTTGCCCCTTTGAAACAGTTGTACCGATTGCAACGAGTTCATCAGGCACCACCGACGCGTATCTGGTTGCAAACTCATTGCTTTCGACCGTTATATAATCGCCAAGATTTATATCATAACCTATGTCGGCAACCACACCATCGCCGGCAGAAAATATATCACTCCCTAAAGGGCACAATATATCAACACCAACATGTATGCGCCAATCATCCATGGTTTTGCTGTACAATGGCATGTTGCCACTGAATTTCTTTGAGATTTTTCCCCATACAGGTGGTGCAAATGATAAATCTTCAAGTTCTTTTAAAGGAGCGCTGTCAGATTCACTGCTTAGAATTACATTTTCTTTTTGTTGCATATCGCTTATAATTTTTTCAACATCGTCATTTTCGATGCTATAATTTGCAACAGCCTGGTTATTATCTCCACTAACCTCTTTGTTTTCGATCTGATTGGAATTTTCTGTGAGTCTGATAACAACCAGCGACATCACCAAAATGCAGACCGTAAAAGCAATACGATACATTCCTTGTTTATTGCTGATATCTTTTAAAAATTCCATACAAACACCTCGTTTGTATGATTGACTAAATTAACTTATTTATACATTTTTTCTAATATCGTGCCCGGATAATAGTGAGAAAGAATCGTTTTATAGCTTTCTCCTTCTATAGCCATGCCTTGTGCTCCATATTGACTCATTCCTACTCCGTGACCGCTTCCGTATACATCAAAAACTATTTTTTCCCCCTCGATTTTAAGAGCAAATGCAGCTGATTTCAAATCAAATATTTTTCTTATTTCTGTTCCCTTAAACTCAACTCCTGATACATCAAGGCATCTCACATTGCCACCAACGGTCAACTCCGGCTCTTCGATTA
>JAFYUA010000374.1 GCA_017549745.1 Clostridia bacterium
CCATTTTTTTCAAACGCTCCGGCATAGGCATCGAGGTCATCAAATGCAACTGTGCCCGCTCCGCTATCTTTGTGAACACTGAAAAGCATATGATCGCCTGCATAGTTACAGCTATAGTTGTACATATTGTTAACATACGCCCCGTCCACATATAGGTTGTATCTGCCATTAGAAAGCGTGCCGCTTGTGGCACCCGCAAAGGAAATAGCCACTCTGTGCCACTTGCCGCGCTCCATGGTGCCGAAGTTAAATACTGTAGCTGCTCCGCCTCTGTAGCCGCTGAGAGTGCCGTCTGCCAGCCATTTGAGACCGATATATGCCCCATAGTCGTCGGCATATTTCAAAGAAATCATAGGCACGGCAGCTCCGTCGGCATAGATGTTGAATTCGTATGTCCACACAGTGGGAAGCGAAGCATTATATTTGAGAAGTGATGACGATTTAAACGCCGTATAACCGGAGGGAGTGCCTGTGACCGTGAAGGTGGGAGATGGTGTTGTTTTGCCACCCACAGGTGTGCCTGTGCTTGAATAAGATACATTTTGAACGGCTCCGGGTTGAGTCATTGAAGCAAATGAGGTATCGTTCATAGGTGCTTTAATCACGATTGGAATATACACCGCCTCACCCTCTGATGAAGGAGTCAGCTTAACATATCCTCCATATATCACATCTGTGGTTGCGTCTGCTCCGCCGTTTTCGGCAGCATAGGATACTGTGTAGCCCGATGCACTTATGGCAGATGCCAGATCGGCAGAGCTGATTGCGTCATTTGTGGAAGAAAAAACTGCAATGCTGTCGGGCAGTACCACCACAAAGGATTGATAGGCATTCGCAACAGAAATACCATATTGTGAGGTGTCAACGGTGCTCCCGTCCGCCGATGCAGCCGACGGAGTGAGAGCAAAAAGTGACATAAGCAGTGTGCAAAGCAAAATCAGAGATGTACATTTTTTGAAAATCATCTTATCACCTTTTCTTATTTATTGATTATTTAAATCCCAAAGAGATATATCCTTGTGATAGCTCTCTATTGAGCTGCCATCCAGAGAAGCCGGTGTCAATTTGACTGTTATGCTGCAATCAAGAGAGCCTCGCACATTAATGATGATGCGGTTCCACCCCGAGCCAAGTGCGGGAGCACTTTCATATTCGATGGACGATTCCGCCGCATCGGTTGCAAATTCGAGACGAAGCTCCTTGCCGTCCAAGCTCAGAATTGCACCATCGGAGCTGACGGTCACCATTGCCGGAGTTATGAGATACCAGCAGATGTCGGATTCCTGTGTCAAAGCAACCTCATCTCTGATAACAAGGCTTTGTCTGTCATCAGTAAAGAAAAATCCGCGTTTTACACTTTCGGCTTTATGACGATAGGCATCTGAGCTGTCAACAACAACAATTCCTCCGTTGTCATCAGTTTCAAACCTTGTTATCGGCGATTCAGAAACATACATCTGCCCCTGACCGTCATCGGGATTAATCTCTATGCAATTGTGGTCCTTGGTTCTGAGACCTTCTATAAGCCAGCGTCTTCCTCCTTCAATCTCTTCAAAGAAATACGGCTGATTATAGTCGGCTCCACCGTTGTCTTGTGCCCATCTGACGCCCATTGACTCAAATATGAAGCTGGCAGCATCAAGATGTCCGTGCCCGATATTATTTTTTCCTGCCTTAAAGCCAAAGAAAGTGGATGTATCATCCCATGAGGAGCGCATATTACCTACACCCGTATATGAGAATAAATTGTCCCGTGCAATGGCTATATCTCCACTCTGAGTTGAAGGGTCATACCACAGTGCTGCCAACACATAATCTTCGCTGTTGTTGAAATTGCCTTTCGAAAGAGTCATTATGGCAGATGCCGCACCTTCCACATCATATTTATTTGCAAGCCAGAAAAACTCAGGAACAAACATTTTGCCTCTCACCGAATCAGAATACGAATATATACCGTCTTTGGTTTGCATTGAAAGCATAAATTGCGCTGTCATCGGCAAGCCCTGTGCAGTGTCGAGTGTATAGCAGGTGCCAAACAGCTTTTGAAGAGACGAAAATGCTTTTGCGGTGTATTGCATTGTAAGCTCCCAGTAGTTCGGGCCCTCCTGCCATGCACCGTCTTTGCCGAAGCCATAATACATATAACCCATACCATGCACTGCATTACTGATAATATATTCCGCTATTTCGGGGTACACATCGAGCATAGCCATGGCTGCCATAGCAAAGCCGCCGTTTGTGATGACATTGTGATTGCCACCGTTCATAGCTGTGTTACCGAGGGGTGAGTATGTTGTCTGATAAGACAAATTGACATGATAAAAGCAATTGCTGTATACTCCCTTCTCGATGACTTTTCTCTGTTCGGGAGTGAAGCCGTGATACATCCAGTCATAACCAACGGCAACTGCCGCTGCCATCATGCCGGTGTCGATGTGATGTGAAGGGTGCCAATCGGGAAAGATGGCACACACAGCCTCAAGGTCCTTGTAGGCACGGGTAACATATTTTGTGTCACCGGTAAACTGGTATGCCAGACCATATATATACATTTTTTCCAGAACCTCACGGCTGACATACTGCAGGCGGACTCCGTCACGCAGCTCATATATTACAGCGTCATCATTGAGTCCCTCATTTGCAACGCTTACAATATGATCAACCCAACGTTTTATATATGAATTGTTGTCATATAGCTCTTTTACGCGGTCAAAGTCCTCTTTGGAAGCTTGGATACGTGGATGAACACCATATAGTGCAGAGGACTTGTAGTCCGCTGAAATTTCGTCGGGAGACGGACGATAATACATAAGAAAATCGTTCAAATCCTGCAAAGCGAGAGTATTATCCGGGAAAATGAATTCATCCTCTCCAAACACAACCATGCCGGAGCCGATTGCCTCGGTATCTTCCGAAACACAAAGACCTATTGCCTCTGCGTAATCTTCAATCGTCACATCATCGGCAAGTCCGCTGTCTTTGCCGAGTATTGCGTCAAGCTCATCGGCGTTGACCATTGTGGTATTACCAATATCATAAGGCTTGTTTTCAAGAATAGTTTGCTCACCTTCATAATATACAACACCACTTCTCTTGTGGACAGATATATATCCATTCATCATTTCGGCAAGCTCGTCTTCCGTATCAGCAAACACACTTTCATCGGAAAGAACAACAACTCTTTCCGGCTCTTCAATTTCATCGCGAGGTGCCACACCTTCATATGCCCTGATGTTATCTGCAAGAAAATCTATTCTGTCACTTTCAAGGTCGATATATGAAGCGGGAACATGTGTTCTAAAAATATATGCATTTGATGTGAGCGCAAAATCTGCGGGCAAAAAAATGCGAGTCTTTTCCTCACCGTCTATATAATACACAGCTATTCTGTCGTAGTAATCTATCATTACCGACAAACGATACCACCTGTCGGCAGAGAGCTTGACCGATATGCCGCCGTAGCTGAGTATGCCGTTTTTTTGAACATTGGCAACAGTCATAGGATTAGAGCCTACTGCCAAGAGATTTATATCGAAGCAGGAATTTAAATCTAAAAGCTTAAAATCAAGTTCATAGACCACGCAATCAGATTCCTTGCTCAAAACCTCCGTAGCATCAAGATGAAAATCAGCGGAATTGAGCCTTTGAAATCTCATCGATGTGTTGCCGTCGGAGTCTGTGTATTGTTCTATGCTATTTTGCTTGTGCTGATTGGAAAGCGTGCACGCATATTCAAAATCAGCATTTTGCAGAACACGGCTGCCGATTGTTTTATCGTCAGGGATTTGCGTGTTTTCATAATCTCCATAATATAATATGTCCTTTGTTCTGTAGGGAACAAGCGATTGAAGATTATCTACAAACATCGCCTCAAGACGATAGTCTGCAACCTCAAAATTATCAATGCTGTAGCTTACCTCTCCCAATATCTTTTTTGGCTCCGAACAGTAGATATTTCGGAGAGTATTTGAGTAATCAACCGCCTTGAGTATCATCATAGCATTCAGAGGTGTTTCGCCGTCGTATCTCACCTTTACAGTCAGATCACAAGCATCAGAGTCGGAGGTTGATGTTTTCTCAAAAGATTCGAGCTTTAAAATTGTGGGAGCAAGATAATAATACTTATATAACGAATCGGACAAATCAGAAACGACAATCACGCCGTTTTCAGTCAGCGCAGAGCCGATTTGTTTTGAAAAGGTGTTGTCAGTGTAGGCTCTGAGGTTATAATCGCCGCCAGTTATATGGGAAAGCAAAGAGCTGAGCGACTTTAGCGAATAACCATCGTAAGTTATGTATTGTCCGTTTTTTATTTCAATTTCATCATCGGCAGCCAAAAGCGAGAGTGATGACACTGTGCTTGTGTAGTCGGCTGTTCTATATACTCCGGCATATGCTTTCAGGTCATCATATGATACCTTGCCATCACTGCTTAAAGTAGAGACCGCAAAACACAAATTGGTATCCACATACTGACAGCCATAGTTATACATGCTTCCGCAATATACTCCATCAATATACAGATAGAGTCTGCCTTTGCTCCGAACACCATCTACTGCGCCGGTATAGGTTATGGCAACTCTGTGCCATATTCCTCTTTCAACCGACTCTGCAAACACATGGGAAGTGTTTTGACCGCCGGAATATGCACTAAAGCTCCCGTCTTCAAGCCATTTCAGACCCATATATGCCCCGTTATCTTCTGCCCACCTTAAAGCAATTAGAGGCACTGCCCCGCCATCGGCATAAATATTGAATTCATATGTCCACACGGTCGGTTCAGAAACATTATATTTTACAAGGCTCGAAGATCTAAGCTGTGACACTGACTGAGGAGTGCCCATAATGGTGAAAGTGGGTGAAGAAACAGCCTTGCCACCCAGAGGGGCACCCGAGTTAGAGTATCTGACGTGATTGTCGTCCCCCACTCCAACGCTCATCGAATTGAAATCGGTGTCATTTAAAGTTGCTCTTGAGGTAATTGGGATGTAGACAATATCGGCATCGTCGGTCGGCATGAGCATAACATAACCTCCGGTTATATCATCAGCATCAAAAGGCCCGTCAATGCTTGCCGTCTGTGAATAAGAAACGATGAATCCCTTTGCAGAAATGGCTAATGGAATATCTGCCGAGGTTATTTTTTTTGTGGGAGATGAAAACACTCCCACGCTATCGTCAAGAATAACCACAAAAGACTTGTAAGCTTCTGCCACAGTGAGATTATATTGTTCTATCCCCCCGTCCGCCGCAACAGGCAGCGGACAGGGAATTAGTAATGAAGCTAAAATTGACCAAATGAGAAGTATAGGAACAATGATTTTTGATTTCATATTGATCCTCCTTATCTCACTCAGTTTTGTTTTACCGCAACAAGCTCGGTTATACTGGTCCAGCCGCCAACGCTCGAAGTAGTGTTACCATCACCTATTATTTTTACATATTTGGCTTTGAGTCCACCTACATCATAAAATTCATATTCATTTGATGTGCCTTTGGAGAGACCTTTGTACACCTGAGTGTAATCAGAACCGTTTTCCGATACCAAAATGGTGATTCTCGTCTGACGAGCACCGCCGTCGGTGAATCCAAGACCAATCTTATCTATAACGTTCAACTCATCGAGCTCTGCAACAATATATTGCTCTATGCCGGATGCTGACCAACGTGTAGTAAAGTCACCGTCGAGCACATTTACTGCTCTGTTTGCAGCCTGAGGCTCATCACTTGCCTCAATAGATATGATTGGATGAGAAGTCATACCTTCAAACTCAACGGGCTTAGGCACAGGAATAAAGAGAACGATATATTTATTTTTGACAGCGGGGTCAGATTTGCGAGTAAGCGTGATATAGGAAGTCATATCATTGGAATTACCTTTTTCAATTTGAATATCACATTCGGGAGCATCAACCGTTATGTCGGGCACACCGTTAAGACTGCCATCAACATAATAATATTCAATGATATTCTGTTCAACAGCAATGGTTTTGCCACCAATGTTAACCGAGCTGAGCTTGGGTGCAACGGGAATTTCACCGTCGGGAAGCTTCCACTCTGAGATTGGCATATCATATTCGTTTACAGAAGCACCGTCAACGCCAATCGGAGTGAGCTTAACTGTGATGTTAACATTGTCTGAGCCGTGACATTTTATGACAAGACGCTGAACTTCAATGGGCAATTCCGGATTCATATTGTCGACATCGACAAATCCGTCTTTGATTCCTTCAATTTCTACCGATGATGTAGCCGCATCAGTCACATATTCAAGTTTCATTTGACGTCCGTTTTGGGTGAGTATAGCACCATTTTCGGTGACAGCGATATCCGCTTCGGTTATGAAATACCAGCACACATCAGATTCGTTGTAAAGCTGAATCTCATCTCTTACAACAAGACTCTGACGGTTGTCTGTGAACCAGAAACCTCTTTGCACCGACGAAGCATTTTTCTTATAAGCAGCTGTTGTATCAGCAACAACAATTGCTCCCTTAGGCTTGCTTTCGGCACGGATAATGGGTGAAACAGATACATACACCTGTCCCTGACCGCCATCGGGGTTTATTTCAATCACACTGTGGTCTTCTGCGCGGAGACCGAGAATTGACCATCGTTTACCACCTTCAAACTCTTGGAAGAATCCAGGTTGATTGTAGCCGCTGTGAGTAGGATCCTGTCCCCAACGTATACCATTGGATTCAAATATGAAGCTGCCCGCATCGAGGTGAGCATGACCAACATTGTTTTTTCCGGCGTGATAGCCGACAAACGTAGCACCGTTGTCCCATGAGTTACGCATGGTGCCGAAGCCATCTTCCATATAGAAAAAGTCTGTAGGCAGTTCAATTGCTTCGGGATTGGATGTGATATCATACCAACCGAGAGCGAGAGCATAGTCTTCAACGTTTGCTAAGTTACCTTCGGTTATTTTCATTACTGCTGAGGCTATGCCGGGCTCATTGTATTTATTTGCCAGCCAGAAAAGCTCCGGAACATACAAGGTTGTGAAAACCGAGTCGCCAAAAGTATAGATACCATTGTCAGGAGTCTGCATAGCTATCATAAAGCGAGCTGTATTTGTGAGACCCTTTACACGGTCGAGACCGTAGCAGGTACCGAAGACACTGTCCATTGTGGAAAATGACTTGGCTGTGTACTGCATAGTGAGCTCCCAGTAGCTTGCACCTTCATACCAGGAGCCTTCGTCCTTGAAGCCATGATACATATATCCAAGACCTCGGATTGCATTGGAAGCGATAAAGTCGGCGATGTCGGGATATACATCGAGCATTGCGCATGCCGCCATAACAAAACCGCCGTTTAATATACTGTTGTGATTGCCTCCGTTTCTTGCAGACACACCAAGAGGTCCAATCTCGGTCTGGTAAGAAAGATTAGCATGATAGAAGCAGTTTTTGTAGATGCCTTCTTCTATAACCTTACGCTGTTCTTCGGTATAGCCTTCATAGAGCCAGTCGTAGCCTATGGCAGCTGCTGCCGCCATCATACCGGTGTCTATTTGATGAGAAGGATGCCAGTCGGGGAAAATGCCGCACACAGCCTCCATATCCTTGTAGGCACGGGTAACATACTTTTGTTCACCGGTGAGCTGATATGCCATACCATAGAGATACATCTTCTCCAGCACCTCACGGCTTACGTACTGAAGTCTGACACCATCACGAAGCTCGTATTTAACCGCGGCTTCATCAAGGGAAGAATCGGCAGAAGTGAGAATCTTGTCTACCCATTTTTTCACATAAGTATTGGTCTGAGCTTGCGTCTTTATCCGTTCAAAATCAGCCTTAGTAAACTGAATACGCGGATGAACACCTTTAACCGGTGAGTTATTGTAATCCTCGCGTATCTTTTCGGGTGTTGGATCGTGATACATCAGATAATTGTTGAGACTTTGTGGATCAGCGGGAAATTCAAATTTGCCATTACCCATCATCATCATACCGGCACTTACCGAGTCGGTATCAACCGAAAGTCTGAGACCGATTGCCGATGCATAGCTTTCCATAGATACATCACCGTTCAGACCGCTATTTCTGCCAAGTATTGCATCAAGCTCCGATGCATTTATCATTACCTTGCCGTCCTTCTCATAGGGAAGAGTGGGAAGAACGTTTTTGGTGCCGTTTTCAAAAACAACACCGGTCAGAGCGTGTACACAAATATAACCCTTTAGCATATTATTGTATTTTCTTATATCATCTGCAAATACGCTCTTTTCAGAAATAACAACTTCCCTTTTTACTTGCGAAAGGTCTTCAATAGGTTCAATAGCCTCATATGCTCTGACATTATCTACAAGAAAATCAAAACGGTCTGTTTCCATATCAGCATAAGAAGCACCAACATGAACCCTAAAAGTGTAGGCTTTGTTGCCTACAGCATAAGTGTCGGGCAGAGGCGCACTTGAAAGCTTCTTTCTGTCAAAATAATAGTCAGCAACTCTGTCAAAGTAGTCTACCATAATACCGAAGCGATACCACTTATTTGCTTCAAGCTGAATTGCCGAGCCATTAATTTTTATGATACCGGTTTTAGCAACTGAAGCTGCTACTAAAAGAGAGTTCTCGGTCTTTAAGTTTATCTCAAATGCTGAGTTGAGGTCGTAAAGCTTAAAATCCAGCTCATACACCACACAATCAGAGGAATTACTTATTACTTCGGTAGCATCAAGGTGGCAGTCAGCCGTGGTGGCTCTTTGAAAACGCATTGCCTGATTGCCGTCTTCTTCTTTATAGAGATCTACCTTGTTTTGCTTGTGCTGATTGGAAAGCGTACACACATATTCAAAATCAGCCACCTGCAAAACCTCGGTACCGATTTTCTTTTCGACTTTCATATCAGGCTTTTCAACTGAATCAGGATTATATGAAGTAACTATTTTTGCCTTTGGGTCATACCAATCGGTCACGGAAATATTATCAAGAATTACTCCGTTGTCATCAGCCTCAGAGGAAAAACCAAAGCAAAGCTTTGTAAGACCGCTGAGTGCAGTAGATTTTATGCTAAAATTGTCGCATAGCTTTTTGCCATTACGATAAATGGTGCAGCTCGATGAGGAGCCGTCATACTCTATGGCAATATTTGTCATTACAGAGGCATTGTAACCAGTGAGGTAATAGCCGTTGTATGCACAAATCTCGTTGTAAGTGTTGAATTTTAGAATATCAAGTGCTTCATTGCCGTTGCCATAAAGTCTTAAATATCCGTCAACCGCTCCCGTCATAACCTTTATGTCAAAAGATACTGCAAATTTGTTGCCGGCTGTTACTGCGAAATCAACAGTAGACGGTGTTTTGGAGGTCATAATCGCAAGCCCTTTATTCAATTCGGCATATTCAGAAATATAGTATGTCTCGGAAGATACTGCAAAATCACCGGGCTTATCATTGGTAACATAATCATCAAAGCCCACCTCAAGATACGAACTGTTTGAGGCTGCCATGGTATTCATCGGCGCAACAGGAACAAGAAACAGCGCCAAAATCAAAGCTGAAACTTTAGTGAAAATTTTCATGCTGACATTCCTCCTTTATTTGAACACAATCAATTCGAGAGCGTATCCGTCGTTTGCAATGAGCAAGACATTTGAACATCTCACGGGGTCGTTGAGATAGGTTACAATCTCGCTTGCACTACCCATATAACAGCTTGAAGCGGCCGAATCATATACCATGACAGAAGCAGGCATCGGGAAATAAAATCTCTTCGACGG
>JAFYUA010000045.1 GCA_017549745.1 Clostridia bacterium
ACACCGAGGGCATTCGCTCCATCACTCTTGCCGACACCGAGTTTGCTGCAAAGCTTGGCTATAGCATTAAGCTCATTGGCAAATGCGAGCGCATCGGTGATAAATATGCAGTAGTTGTTGCTCCCATGCTTGTGACTAAGGATTCTCCGCTTGCAGGCATTGATGATGTGTTCAATGGCATAATGGTGTCGGGCAATATGCTTGGTGATGCACTCTTTTATGGGCGCGGAGCAGGTAAGCTCCCCACAGCAAGTGCAGTTGTAGCCGATGTAATTGATGCTGCCACAAGTGACCATGCCAGATTCAGAGCACCATGGACTGCTTCGACCGAAAATGTTTTAGTAGATTATGATGATATTGTAACATCAATGTATGTGTGTGTTGAGTCTGGCTCTGCCGATTCTGTCCGTGCATTTGTGTCCGACAAATTCGGCAGTGACATAGATTTGATTGCAGCAGGAAACCACATGGCGTTTATAACGCCTCCCGATAAAATCAAAAACATCAGAAATGCTCTTTGCGATATTGGCGCAAACATTTGCAATACGCTTATGATTCTATAATAATTATTGGGGGTAAATATGTTCAGAGTCAGGGTACCGGCTTCAACCGCAAATCTCGGACCCGGATTTGACTGTATGGGTGTAGCTTTGCAGCTTTATAATACAGCAGATTTTGAAACAACAGATTCAGGATTTGAAATCAACATTACAGATGAAAGCAGAGCGTATGTTCCTACCAATGAAAACAATTTGGTTTATCGCGCTATGGATGCGCTTTTTTCCATGGCTGGCAAAAAGCTCGAAGGTGTCAAAGTGACTGTAGGGTCTGATATCCCCGTCACAAGGGGGCTTGGCAGCAGCTCTGCAGGAATTGTGCTTGGCCTTGTAGGGGGCAATCATCTTTTGGGTGATATGTTTTCCAAAGAAGAACTTTTGAAAGTGGCATGCACTCTTGAGGGGCATCCTGACAATGTCACTCCTGCACTCCTGGGTGGTTTCACTGTGTCCTATGCTGAAAAGGACAGGGTCATATATTCGCGCAGTGAGGTTTCTTCCAATCTTACATTCGCGGCAATGATACCGGATTTTTATCTTCAGACCAAAAAATCCCGTTCTATTTTGCCAAGGTTTGTGAGCATGCGCAACGCATCCTACAATATCGCCCATGCATCTCTTCTTACAAGTGCGCTCACATCGGGTGATATGCAGCTTCTTTCATCTTGTTTCAGGGATAGAGTCCACCAAAGATACCGTTTCCCTTACATCAAAAGCGGGGAGTATATCATTCGTGCTTCCAGACGCTTTGGTGCATATGGAGGGTATATAAGCGGTGCGGGTCCAACTATAATGTCGGTTGTAAGCAAAGATAACAAAGAATATGAATATAATATGAATGAACTCATAAAAACTAATCTGAAAAATTGGCACCTTGTCATGCTCGATGCTGACAACACCGGTGCTTGTATTCAATAAATTTTGGGAGGATTGAAAAATGGGCTTAATAGTTCAAAAATTCGGCGGCTCATCTGTTGCCAATGCCGAAAGAGTAATGAATGTTGCCAATAGAATTGTTGATACCTATAAGCAGGGTAATTCTGTTGTAGTTGTTGTATCAGCGCAAGGCGACACCACAGATGATTTGATTGAAAAAGCAAAAGAGATTAATCCAAACGCATCAAAGCGCGAAATGGATATGCTTCTGTCCACAGGTGAGCAGATTTCTATTTCTCTTCTTGCTATGGCAATCCAGAAACTTGGTTATCCGGTTGTTTCACTCACCGGCTGGCAAATCGGCATGAAGACCGATAGCAACTACGGAAATTCCAGAATTTCCAAAATCGACGGCGAACGCATCAAAAAAGAACTCGATTCCAATCACATTGTTATCGTGGCAGGCTTCCAGGGCATCAACAAATATGATGACATAACCACTCTCGGCAGAGGCGGTTCTGACACATCAGCCGTTGCTATTGCCGCAGCTCTCCATGCAGACATGTGCGAAATCTACACCGATGTTGACGGTGTATATACTGCCGATCCGCGAATTGTTCCAAATGCTAAAAAGCTCGATTCCATTTCCTATGATGAAATGCTTGAGCTTGCAAGCCTTGGAGCAAATGTGTTGCACAACAGATCTGTTGAAATGGCCAAAAAATATAATGTTAACTTAACCGTTCGCTCAAGCCTTAACAAAAATGAGGGAACAGTTGTCAAGGAGGTAAATAAAGTGGAAAAAATGATCGTTAGAGGTGTAGCAAGAGATAATGATGTTGCCAGAATTTCAATCTGCAATATTGAAGACAAACCCGGCATGGCATTCAAAGTATTTTCTCTTCTTGCCAAAAATAAAATCAATGTAGATATCATTCTTCAGTCCATCGGCAGAGAAGGCATGAAAGACATCAGCTTCACTGTTACCGAGGGCAACCTCGAAAAAACCGTTGAGCTTCTCAACGAAAACAAAGACTCTCTCAACTTTGAAGAAATCAAGTCCAGCACTGATTATTCCAAGGTATCCATCGTTGGCTCAGGCATGGTAAACAACCCCGGAGTTGCATGCACCATGTTTGAAGCTCTCTATGATGCCGACATCAACATTCACATGATATCAACATCAGAAATCAAGGTTTCTGTTCTTATCAACAAGAAAAATGCAGACAGAGCTGTCAATGTTATTCACGACAAGTTCAATTTTGCATAAGGCTACAGGAGGCATACTTGTTTGGTGTGTCTCCTGAATTTTTATTGTTATCAAAGGAAGTGATAATTTTTGGAAAATAAAAAGCAACCATACGACAGAAGAAAAAAAGCTTTGCCAGGTCGCAAAAAAGCCGACTTTGGCAATAAAATTGAAACTGCAGACTCATCTGACAAGATAATAGGTCGCAATCCTGTTATGGAGGCTCTTCGTTCGGGTCGCACCATTGACAAAATAATCGTTCAAAACGGCGAAAAACACGGCTCCATCCTCAAAATTCTTGCCATTGCAAAAGAAAAAAGGATTGCAGTGTCCTATGCTGACAAAGCAAAGCTTGACAAAATATCAGATGGCAGTTCACATCAGGGTGTTGTTGCATATGTTGCAGCCAAAGAATATGTTAGCGTGCAGCAGATTCTCAAAATCGCCGCCGACAGGGGCGAGCACCCGTTCATAGTGATTTG
>JAFYUA010000046.1 GCA_017549745.1 Clostridia bacterium
ATCTATCAGGCATACATCACAGTGACAATAATGCTTGTCATTTTAAAGCTCATTGATGATACAATCTACTATGGGGCTTCGCTTGCGAGCGTTTTCAAAAAAGCCGTGTGCATGCTGCTTACAGGCATTTTGGGCGTGGTGCTCTATGCTGCCGTGCTAAAAGTCTGTCTTGCAATATCCTCTGCCAAGCTTCTTGATTATCAGGGCATCAATTCTTCGGCGGCACTGTCGGGCATTGATTTGCCTGGCTCATTATATTCAATCAAGGAAACTTTTCTGCACTGCTTCTTTGATTTGTCAGAGGGCATAAACCTCTATGTTATTCTCAACATTTTTGTGTTGCTCTTCACTCTTTCTCATTATGTTAAGTACACAATTGCAAATAAACTCTACCAAAACCCTGCCAAAAGCTTGGTTTTGGTTATCCTCTCAGCCATGCTCATTGCAGGGGCAGGAGCGCTTGCATTCATTAATTCAGGCATTGATTATCACAATCTGATGCTCATGGGCTATGCAATCTTTTATATGTTTTTCCTCATTCTCTACGAAAGGGGAGCCGAGTCCACCCAGAAGCACTCATGCATAAAATGCTGGGCTATTGTTATAGCTGCTCTGATAATAATATCAAATCAGGTCGTGATTTCAAATGTGAGCTACCACAAGGCGCAAATGGCATACGAAAAGTCATATGGCGTTTTAATCAGAATAGCCGATAGGATAGAGCAGACTAAGGGTGCAAATGAATGTGACAAGCTTTTGGTGATTGGAGCTCTCGACAATAGCGGCGATTACAGCGTCAATCTCCCTCCTGAGATTACAGGCATAACCGATGGTTACATAATCCGCGCCGATGATGAAATTGTGGGGCAAAGTGTATTTTGCAGTGCCCTCAATGACTATTGCGAAAAAAGCTATGACTTTGTAAGCGGCGAAGAAAAAAAGAGTCTTTGCCAAAATGAAGAGGTCAAGGCTATGCAAAAATGGCCGTCAGAAAACTGCGTGGCAGTGATAGATGACACAGTAGTTATCAAGCTTGGTAACCTGAACGGAGTTATCCAAACCGGTTTTTGAATTGCAAAATTCGGATATAATTTCGTTAAAATGCTCGGAAATATGTTCAATATTCCCTGCGCTTTTGCCTCATTCTATCCGAATTTTGCTAATTCAAAAATTCATTGAACCTCCAAGCCTTGAAAATTCGTGTCTTTTCAAGGCGGAAGCTTTTGACAATACGAGGTATGGCAAAAGCTGACAACAAAGAAAAACACTATTTTCAAGGCTTCGAGGCTGGTTTGGATAGCTTCGTTCAGGTTAGAGAAGGTGAAAAATAAGTGATATATATCAGTGCCGATGATTACGGCTTGTGTGATGAGGCATCTGTGCATATAAAGCAGTGCGCAGATGAAGGCGCGCTCAATAAAATCAGCGTGTTCCCAAATCTTGACACAGTCGATTTGACTGAGATGTTGAAAGATAATAACACCCGCGTTGCCCTGCACATCAACCTTGTTGAGGGCAGATGCATGGCAGATGCAAGTAAGTTGGATTTGCTCACAGATAAAAGCGGCAATTTTATTCATACCTTTACAGGGCTTTTAAAGCAAAGCCTTGTGCATGGCAAAAGATTTGAATCACAAGTGTATAATGAGCTCAAAGCACAGATTATGCATTGGCAAAGTATTTTGCCAAAAGATGCACCAATTCTTATCGATAGCCATCAACACACTCACATGATACCCGCAGTGTTCAGAGCGCTCATGCAGGTTTTGCATGATGAAAACATAAAGAGCGATTATGTGCGCATCCCTGCAGAACCGCTTTTGCCATATATTATGACTCCGTCGCTTTATTTTACCTACAGCGCCGTGAATGTTATCAAGCAGTGGCTTTTGAAATTTTTGTGGCTGATTAATAAGCCTCATGCCAAAAAGCATTGCATAAACAAAGCTTATTTTATGGGAGTGCTTTTTTCGGGCATGATGGACTTTGCAAGGGTGAACAAAATTTTGCCTAAGTATATCAGGCTCGCCCAAAAATCAGGCAGAGATATTGAGGTCTTATTTCACCCGGGATATATCAGCGAAAGTGATTTCAATAATAAAAATGTAGTATTCAACAAATTCTATTTTTCGCAAAACAGAAAAGTTGAATTTGATGCTGTGATAAAAATATCAAGGAAAGAAGTGCCAAACAATGCCTTATATTGACCAAAACAAAGTTGACGACAGAACAAGACAAAAGCTTGAAGCAATCATTGAAAAATCATATAGTTCATATTGGAGAAAGAAAAGACTTTTTGATATCTTTTTTGCATCTCTGATTTTATTGTTTTTCCTGCCACTGATGATTGTTATTGCCATAGTAATTGTGATTGACGACCCCAGCGCAGGTCCGTTCTACAAGCAGATACGAGTAGGGCGCCATGGCGAGGAATTTTATAGGTACAAGTTCAGAACCATGAGAGCGAATGCGGATAAGATGCTCGACGAGCTTGCAAAGCTTAACGAGATGGACGGACCCGTATTCAAAATCAAAGAAGATCCCCGTATTACAAGAGTAGGTAAATACTTAAGAAAGCTTTCTCTTGATGAGCTTATGCAGTTCTTTAATGTTCTTAAGGGAGATATGACCCTTGTCGGTCCCAGACCTCCGCTGCCCAGAGAGGTTGAGCATTATACCGATTATCACAAATTGCGTCTCCTTGTTACTCCTGGTATCACTTGTACCTGGCAGATTCATGAAAACAGAAACGACGTTCCCTTCGAGGAATGGGTTGAAATGGATATCGAGTACATACAGACAAGAACTTATCTTAATGATTTGAAAATTATGCTTAAAACACCGATAGTTATGATTACGGCTACCGGAAGATAATTTGATTTGGAGTGAATAAAATGAAAGTTGCTATGATTGGACACAAGGTCGTTCCGTCCAGAAGAGGCGGAATTGAAAATGTCCTTACAACAATGTGCCCTATTCTTTGTGAAATGGGACTTGACGTTACTTGCTATAACCGTTCATCCGATAAGGTGGAAAACGAATACGTCGG